>JASLIL010000031.1 GCA_030152145.1 Tissierellales bacterium | reverse complement strand
GGCAGGCAAAAAAAATGCTTCTGATTTACCTGCTGCAGTTGAAGCACTAATCAATATATCCTTTTCTCTTGATAAGATCGGTTCAATATCTCTCTTCTGTATCAACCTAAGATCTGTCCAACCTTGCTTAAATATCCAGTTCTGTATGACAAGGTGTAATTTTTGGTACTCATTCATAACTTAAACATTAAAGCTTAAAGCTTACTAATTCTTCCTCTTCATCTTCTTGCTCAGCACTAACAACTTCTAAATCAGAAGGGGTCTCAAGATCAATTTTTACTTTCTGAATTAATGAATCCCAAGATATTTCTGGATTCTGGGATAAAACAGCTAACATATTTAAAAACTCTTTAATTGTATTTCTGGGAGTTCTAAAATAAGCATCTCCTATAGTTTTATTGCAATGAGCCAAAAACGCATGTAGAGCCTCATCTGGTACTAAATAATTTTCAGGATCTCCACCAGCAAACACATGTCTCAAATTTTCTAGCAAAATATAGAGCTCTTCTGGCGTTAGGCTAGCCAAGTGCAATGTTGGGGCTGAATAATCAATAACTCCTGCTTGTTGCGCAAAACGGTTTTGCGCCAATCTAGATTGCAAAGCCTCATAACTATATAACCCTTTACGAGTATCTAATAAAAATTCAGGTGTTCCACCCAAAAGAAACCCTAAGTATTGGGCTGATCCTTGAAGACAATCATTTAGTATCCTTAATATTTGCTCATAGTTGGATGTTCTGGCTTGAGTACTCTGTAATTTATAGAGATTTACCATCTCATCTAAACCTACTAACAATCCACTGTAACCAGCTTGCCTTACAAATAAAGACATAAGCTTTAAAGTATCATAAAAAGAAGCATCTGAAATAATAGAGCGGATACCTAAATCTTTTCTGGCATCTGTTTTAGTTGAATACTCCGCTCTTAACCAACGTATTGCATTATTTTTCAAATCATCATTATCTTCTTCATGTCCCTGCCAATATAATTCTATTACTCTAGCAAAGTCATACCCTCCAACCATTTCAGTAAGTTCATGAAGTTTTTCATGAATTACCTCTGAAACATTTTTATTGTTAGAGTCTGCTTCACGTGTTGCTTCCGTAATAAATCGCTCAACAATTCCTGTCAACGCATTTCCATCTGGCTGATTTCTAGTAGCCATATTTCTCATTAATTCAGCATATAAATTTTGGGCTTGCCCGCCTGATGCATGAATTCTTCTATCCGGAGCCAAGTCGGCATGAGCAGTTACCAATCGCTTTTCTAAAGCAATAGAGCGAACAACACTTAAAAAGAAAGTTTTACCTGAACCATAATCTCCAATAATTAAACGAAAAGCTGATCCCCCATCTATTATTCGCTCAATATCCTCGTATAAAGCTTTAACTTCATTAACTCTACCAACTTGAATATGCTGTATACCAACTTTGGGCGTTACCCCTGCGCTTAATGATTGAATAATAGCGTCTCTTTCTCTTTTACGAATTTTCTTTGTCATCTCTATCCTTGTAGCTCCTCTTCAACTTCTTCTACTATTTCTAAATCTATATAGTAAGGGCCATTCTCTCTGATAATAGCCTCCCCTACTAATTCAAAAGCCCAGTCATTAATGCTTTCTATAGCACCATTCATCATTACGTTAAACTTACTTTCTAGAAGCTTAATGTCTTCTAATTCCCACTCTTCTTTTTTTATTAATTCTTCATAAATAGGTATATAAATGCTTTCAAGCCCCTGATACTTATGATTTGATTCCATAGAAGTATCTTCTTTTACGTGATCTTCAATATCATCTTCTAGCTCATCAGAATCATCTTTAAAAATATTTCCTAACATTTCCTGAACATCGTGTGTCTCTTTTTTATATTCAGCTAAAGCATCATAATTAATGCTGACCACTTCAGGTTGCTCTGAATCCAATGTTGGATTTAGCTTAGTATTAGCACCGAGGGTACTCAGCTCATGAATATCTTTAATAACTAATTGAGAGTCTAGACCTAAAGAACGGTAAATTTTTTCCACTTGTTTAATTTCATCTGGACTACTAATACCATCGGCCAAAACAACATTTATAATAATTGAACGAATCAAATCTATTTCATGGCTACTAAGTTTAGCCACTTTTGACTTGATTCCTAACATGTTCAAATCACTGTGCAAACACCATGTTAAAAATGCCTTTAAAGAGATCTTTTCATTGACTGCCAACTTATTATTTTTATCAATTAAATTACTTAAATAATTTCTCTCATGAAGGTCTATTACACCATCTGTTGAAGCAACTATTGCCCCTAAACGTAAAGAGAGCGCAATATAATGAAATTCAGAAGAAACTGATAACTCAGGACTTTCCTCATCTAAAGAATAAAAAACTACATTATCTGTAGGCTTTACTTTTATCCCATAATGTTGCTCATTTGGGGCATATTCATATCCTAAAAAATTAGCTATCTTTGTTAAGATTTCTACTTCTCGCTTATTCATCCTCGTAGGTTGTTTCATCTTCATCTTAGACCAGATTGTTGCAATTGAAACTAGCCCATCATTTCGAGTAACCTCAGAATTTATTTCTCTTTTGAGCTCTTTTGCTAAATCATTTTCTCTTAACAATTCCTCTGGAAGTAAAAATAAAGCAGCAATTTCATCCGCATTACCTTCTTTTTGACCAACATATCGACTATAAGACTCAAGCTTTTCTGTACATAATTCAGCAATGGGTATTAAATGTTTATTAATAGGAGATCTTAAAGAGGTAACATCTGGCAAGAAGCCAATATCTATGTCTTTCGGTGAAATAGTTATATTCCCAAAACTTTCAACAAGTTTTAAGGGTCTTTTGTTGGGCTTAACCTTAAATCCTAGTGGAAATCTTTTTGAGAATTCCATGTCAAATAACCGTCGAAACTCTTTATGACACCTTCTTGCAGGAGTTCGCAAATAATAGCCCCCAAAACCAACTAGCCATTCATAAGCCATATTTGACGGGATATCTTTCCCCGCGACCACATAAGAAGCTAACTTAATCTTGAATAAAAAACCCTCAAGCTCTTTAACTTCAAGATCTTCTAGGGAAATTAAATCTGGACGTAATAGATACATTACTCCCATAAGGTTATAAGAGTATCTTAAAAATGAATGGGACTTACTCCCATATATTGAGTTGAGCCGTTTAACCTCTTGAAAAATATTTATAAATTCTTGATCTGTTACTAGCCCATTCAAATAATCAAGGACACTCCTCCTCTCTAGTCCATAAAAATAGACAAACACATAACTAATATCACAATTGGCATTATCTCGGTCACTAGCCAACCAGCTTAAATAACTAGCTCTTTCATCTGGAGAAAACCTATTATAAGAAGGCCAATAAAGTCCGTTGGTATCCTGATACTCCACATCCGAAATGATCAAAAAAGGATTAACTAATGACGGTTCTTCATAATATCCATTATCACAATAAAGTGATTCGCCATAATAAAAAAAACCTTTTGCTATTTTTTTTCCATGTATTTCTATCTCTTCTTCAGCCTCAATCCATCTCCCTGGAATTTTAATTTCATAGTCTTTTCTTCTTTTTGTAGAAAAATCTAAAGGAGGCAAGTGAATTGTAGTTAATCTATCATCATCTTCTTCACGCTCCGATCTGTATATATCAACTTCTTTTTGATGCTTTTTATTTTTGGGAGCCTTAATGATTTTCAACAATAGATAGCCTCCTATAAAAAACAAAGCAAACCACAAAATCATAGTTAATCCTTAATGAAAAATTCGTTATTAAAAAATATTATATTTTTATAAATCCATATTATCCACAAATGTAATTTTATTGTTGCAATTTTTCATATAAACTCTCTCGTATGAGTTAAAAACCTTGTAATCATAGTAATTAACCACTGAAAAATATGACAACACAAACCTACTACAACAGAGAAGCTGAATCCTTTTTTGAAAATACTTTCCATGTTGATATGGCTCCGCTCTATCGTGCATTTCTTCGTTATTTGCCGGCAGAAGGAATCATTCTTGATGTAGGCTGTGGTTCAGGACGAGATGCGCTCTACTTCTCTCAAAAAGGTTATCAAGTTGAGGCTTTCGATTATTCAGAAGAGCTCGTAAAGTTGGCTCGGGAAAAGACCAAGCTCGATATTCAAGTAGGAAGCTTTTATGAGATCACGGCAAAGAATCAATATGCCGGCATTTGGGCTTGTGCTTCGCTTCTTCACTGTGAAAGAGATCGTTTGCC
>JASLIL010000054.1 GCA_030152145.1 Tissierellales bacterium | reverse complement strand
AAGATTATAAAGGATAGTAAAAGGGCAGTTAATTTTTTCCCATTCATAATACATCCTCCATAAAAGTCTTATTACTTATTAAGTATATCAAAAAAAAATCCTTTATACTATAATTTTGTCAATAAAATCCGATAATATAGGGGACTTTCATCAATTTTCAAGTAAACTTAATTATAGTTTAGATAATTGGGTAAAAATCATGTAAGTTTTGTATGCCCTGTACTTTTAAATTTAAACTAATTGGAGGATTGTCTATGAAGGGAAGGAGAGAGGATTTTCTTTTAAACTTTATCAAATTTTTGATTCCTGTTCTTACTGGATTTTATCTCTATAGGGTAAACACTGCCTATAAAGGTGTTTACAGTACTTATTATTTTATAGCTCCCCTAGTTTTAAGCCTGAACTTTAAAAAAATCAAGAAAAATAAGCTTAGAACCAGCCTAATAGGCCCTGGCCTTATTATATTTATTGTAAGCCTAACCCAGCCTCTTTACAGCTATGGTGAAGGCCAGAAGCTCCTGACAAACCATCTTAAGACCAAGAAGCTTACTTTTCTTGAAACAGCTAACTATACTGTTCCCCGGTCTGGTCCTAGGGAGTATCTATTTATTAAAAACAGTGACTACTACTATCCCCTTAAACTTGATGGAGAGCTTAGGTATTTTAGGGTCTGCCCCCTAAGTGGTAGGTTTAATGAGTTGGATCAAAAGTTCTGGTAAAAAAGACCTATACTAAGACCAAAAATCTAAACTCTACACTAAAGAGGACATAAGGGCCAAATTTTAAGGAGCTGATAAATATGAAGAAAAAGAATAGTCTAAAAAACATTTTAAATCTATCTATTTTTATCCTTTTAGTTTTAGAAATATTTTACTTATATAAGATAAATACTGACTATAAAGGAGTTTATCAAATCCAATACTTTATTCCATGTGTAATAATATTAGTAGTAATATTCATCCGATCAATAGTAGAGGAAAAAACTTTAAGGAAAAATAAAAAGATAGTTTTACTATGTATTCTTGTTTTAATCCCCCTAATAATCTACTTTACCTTACCTAACTATAGCTACAATGAGGGTAAGGACATTATTAGAAAGGAGTTAAAATCAACTAACTTAGAATTTTCCAAATCTCAAGAAGAATATACAGTTCCTATAATAAATAATAGTAGATTTTCCTTTGTAAAAGATAAAGAATACTACTATATAATAAATTCAGATAATGAAACTAAATATTTTAAAGTAAATCCAGTAACTGTATCTTTAGACGCACTTTCATCAAATTTTTGGTAAGACAAAACATAATAGGATACCATAAATCATAGGGAGTTTTATCTTAAGAAAATTTAATAGATGGATCTTAAATAAAGCCTATCTAGGAGCTTGATTGTAAGTTTAAAAGATTGTTTGTAAACAATAGGACAAGCAATCTTTTGTTTTCTTGATTTTAATTATATTTTAAGTTTGATATAAAAGATATATCATGTATATTAATAAAATTCTTTACTTATGAAGAAGGGGAGGATATTAAATGGAGAAATATAACTATGAAAGCGAGTCTGCGATTCATAATAATAAAGTATTTAATGATATTAAGGAATCTATTGGATTGAAGGTTAAGAGCCTAAGATCAGAAAAACAGATTACTCAACAAGAACTGGCTGATGTTTTTGGGCTATCTAGAAATCACTTAGCACAGGTTGAAACAGGCCGTACTGCACCTTCTTTAAAGATGCTTTATGACCTTTCTATATACTTTAACTGCTCAATGGATTACCTGATCGGCTTATCTCTTGTTAGGCAGTCTAAAGGACTTCCAAGTTCTAATATATATGAAATTATAGATAAGTGTGATGTTAGTTTTGGCCAAAGGCATATTGTTGATGATGAAAAACATAAAGTGATAGAGTTTATAAAAGATTGCCTCTATCTAATGGATAAGTATAAGTAAAAGACTATCCCTGGCATATTAAGTTCAAAATTCTGTATGGTGTTTTAGCAAAAATTAAGACTAGATTCTACTCTAAGATTTTGTAACTTTAATTTTCCCTTAGCCTATAATAATCTATCTATCTTTATCTACTTTTAACTCTTCCCGACTCTTAGATTTTACCCTTCTAAATCCATCAAAAACTTTGATCTAAGTCTTATTTATCCAAAAGATCTTCCATCTTTAAGCTTGTAAAGGGGAGGGAATAGGAAATCTATTTGAAGCTTCTAGCTTTAGACATAAAAAAACACCCCTCTACTTTTTATTTATTCTAATATAAATATAAAAGCTTTGGGGTGCAGATGATTTAATTTTTTTCTATTTCTCTATAAGGCTTCTATTTCTAAGGTAGGGTCTTAGAACCTCTGGTATTTCAATGCTTCCGTCTTCTCTTTGGTTGTTTTCTAGAACTGCAGCTAGGGCTCTACCTACTGCTAGTCCTGAACCATTTAAGGTATGGACAAATCTAGTTTTCTTATCTTCTTCTGCCCTATATCTTATATTTGAACGTCTGGCCTGATAGTCTTCAAAGTTACTGCAAGAAGATATTTCTACATATCTGCCATAGCTTGGCATCCAAACCTCTATGTCATAGGTTTTTGCTGCTGAGAAGCCTAGATCTCCAGTACTTAGGGCTACTACCCTGTAAGGTAGCTCTAGGGCCTGTAGAATCGCTTCTGCATTAGATAGTAGCTTGTCTAGCTCTTCATAGGAGCTTTCTGGCTTAACAAATTTTATTAGCTCTACCTTGTCAAACTGGTGATTTCTTATGATTCCTCTAGTGTCTCTACCTGCTGATCCTGCTTCCTGTCTAAAGCAAGGTGTGTAGCCTGTGTAGTAAATAGGTAGCTGATCTTCTTTTAGGATTTCATCTCTTAAAAGGTTGGTTAAAGGTACCTCTGCTGTAGGAACTAGGAAATAGTCCTTGCTTGGCAGGTGGAACATATCATGTTCAAACTTAGGTAGCTGGCCTGTTCCTGTCATACTTTCCCTGTTTACCATAAAAGGTGTTAGGATTTCCTTGTAGCCATGGTCTTCTGTGTGGCTGTCTAGCATCAGGTTTATAAGGGCTCTTTCTAGTTTGGCACCCATTCCCTTGTAGACTGTAAACCTAGCTCCTGTTATCTTTCCTGCCCTTTCAAAGTCAAGTATGTCTAGGTCTGTTCCCAGGTCCCAGTGAGCCTTAACTTCAAAATCAAAATCCCTAGGTTGCCCCCATTTTTTAATCTCCACATTGTCCTCATCTGATTGTCCGTAGGGTACATCAATGTTGGGTACATTTGGTATTGTAAGTAGTAGTTGTTTTAGTTCCTCGTCTATTTCCTTAACCCTTTGGTCTTTTTCCTTTATGTCTGAGGATAGCTCCTTCATTTCCACTAGAAGATCTTTTACATCCTTGCCTTCCTTCTTGTATTCAGGGATGCTTTTTGAAACCTTGTTTTGATTGGCCTTCATCTCTTCTACTTCAGCTATTAGCTGCCTTCTATCTTCGTCAATTTGTATGACTTTGTCAATTTCATACTGACCACGTCTTTTTTCCAGACCGGCCTTAACTTCTTCTGGATTCATTCTAATTCTCTTAATATCTAGCACAAGATCACTCCATTCTATTTTAAATATAAAAAAATCCCGTCCCCAATATAGGGACGAGATCTAGCTCCCGCGTTGCCACCCTAGTTAACCTTAAAAAAGGTTCACTTAAAGTTTTTGACTCAAGGGTAGATTCCATAGTTCCTTATACCAGTTTCCACCAAGCACTGGCTCTCTTAAATAATTTCCTATGTACTAAGTCCTATCACAGTCAAGTTTTTAGTTTATTGAATTATAACATAGTTTTTATTCTTCTGCAATTATAATTTCATGTCCCCATCTTTTATGAGATTCTTATCCCTCATTAGCTTATATACCCCAAAAGATATGATTGCTGGCAAAATAAAGTGCATTATAAGTATTTTAAATAAAACTCCTCCACTAAAGCCCATGGTATCTATGGCTGAAAGCTGGCCTACTAAACCACTGGTGCCCATTCCTGCCCCAAATTTATTGTTCTCCATCTTTATTAGACTGGTGGAGACAGGTCCTAGTATAGCACTGGCTATAATAGGTGGTAGCCAAATTTTAGGGTTTTTAACTATATTGGTGATTTGCAGCATACTGGTTCCCAGTCCCTGGGCAAAAAGTCCTCCCATTCCATTGTCCCTATAGGAGATAACTGCAAAACCTATCATCTGACAGGAACAGCCTACTACTGATGCTCCTGCTGCTAGGCCTGAAAGGCCTAGGGATATTGCTATGGCTGCACTGCTAACTGGTAGGGTTAGAAGTATACCCATTAGGACTGAAACTATTAGACCCATAGGTATAGGTCTAAGCTCTGTTGCCCTATTTATCATTTGGCCTATTAGGTTCATGGCCTGGCTTATAACTGGAGATATGTATATTCCTACCAATCCTCCTACCAGTATGGTTAGGAAGGGTGTTACTAATATCTTAAAGCTATTGTCTAGGCTGGTTTTCTTTGCTACATATACAGCAGCTAGACTGGCTATATAGGCTCCTACTGGTTCTCCCAGTGCCACTGTTGCTTCCTGGCCTAACCCTACAGTTCCTGCGCCTATGGCCCCTACTGCAGCTGCTGAAAATACTCCCAGAGCTGGTGCCTCAAGGGCATAGGCTACTCCTACACCTATAGCTGGCCCCATCATAAACTGGGTTATTTGTCCAAAGTCTATCAATTTTTGCCAGCCCAGAAGATTCCCTAGCTGCTTCATTATCAGCCCTATTAAAAGTGATGAAAAAAGTCCTAGTGCCATGCCATTTAGGCTCTTTATAAAAGAGTCTTTAATACTTGATTTTTTATTTTCCATAAGTATTCTCCTTTGTCTTGTCAGTCGTATATACAAAGGATAGCAAATTATTATTCCTTTATCAAGTATTTTTTCTCTAATAACCCTCTTTCTATTTCCCTAAAATCCTCTAGGTTATCAATTTCTATGGTGTGCATGTGGACCCCATCAGTTAGGCTAGATAGAGGCTCTCCCTCTTTGCCTACTAACTCACTTATAAAAGATTTTATGTCCTTCCTACTTCGTATTTCGAGAGGCGTTCTTATTTCTCCATAAACTGGATGGTCCACTATAACATCCTTTACCCTGCCTCCATTGTCTACTACTATTTCCAATTCGTCCTTTATTTCCTCCAGGCTAGAATGCTGACAAACTATAGTTTTTCTCAAAGAAAGTTTATCTGTTGGGATTAGATATCCTCTATTTGTGGCTACTATATTCTCACCCTCTGCACGTAATATGGCTATGTCTTGAACTATTACCTGACGTGATACTTGAAATTCTTCTCCTAGGTCTGTACCCTTAACTGGTCCTTGGGATTCTCTTAATATTTCTAATATCTTATCTTTACGTTCCAAAATATTTCCTCCTTTTTTCTCTAAAACAGTTGACAACTCTCTTATATTATAGTATTATTTTAATGTAGCAACAAGGCCCTATGGTCAAGCGGTTAAGACACCACCCTTTCACGGTGGTATCCCGGGTTCGAATCCCGGTAGGGTCACCATATTAAAAAACCTGAATCATATGATTCAGGTTTTTTTATTGCCCTTTTTTCTTATTTAAAACAATATTTGGTAACTATTGGCTCCCTATCTAACCTCTTATCATTGTAATACTCAAAGAATGATAGAGCAAGGAAACTTCCCGCGAAATTCTTTACATTATCAAAACCAAGTTGCTGTAGAGCCATAACTGCATTGTAGCTTCTTTGGCCTGATCTGCAGTGTACATATACTGGCCTATCCTTTGGTATTTCATTTACCCTGTCCCTTAATTGGCAAAGTGGGATATGTTTTGAACCCTTTATGTGTCCATTTTCATATTCTTCTGGAGTTCTAACATCTAGGAAGTAAGCTCCTTCTTCATATAGGGGCCTAACATCCTTAACATGAATTTGATCATATCTTCTTTCTAATATATTTAGGGCTGTTAAGCCTGCCTGATTTACTACATCCTTCGCTGTTCCAAAAGGAGGTGCATAGCAAAGTTCTAGATCTCTTAAATCCTCTAGATTACCACTGAATTTAATAACTGTAGCTATAACATCTATTCTCTTGTCTACATTTCCCTTACCAATAGCCTGAGCTCCCAATATTCGTCCAGTTGGATTCTCATATATAAGTTTAAAGAACATAGGATTAGCATCTGGCATTAGTCCTACCTTGTCCTGGGGTATAACCATTACAGTTTCATATTCAATATCCATCTTGGTTGCTTCTATTAAACCTTCTGTAAGACCTGTGCTGGCTCCATTATAGTCAAAAATCTGGATTACTGATGACCCAATAACTCCTTCATTTGTAACCCTATTTCCATAGATATGATCTGCTGCAAACCTAGCTTGTTTTTGGGCTGGTCCTGCTAGGGCTAACTTGGATCTACCATGTAACAACTTGTGATGTACTTCAACAGCATCTCCTACTGCATATATGTCCTTATCATTGGTTCTGTAGGATCCATCTACCTTTATAGCTCCTGTTTTTCCCAATTCCAATCCTGCTGAAGTAGCTAGACTTGTTTCTGGCTTAACACCTATAGCTAGAACTACTGCATCGGCGCTAATCCTCTTACCTGATCCTAGGACAACAGTCTGTTCTTCAAATTTTTCAACCTTGTCTTCAACTATTAGATCTATGCCATTTTCTACTAGGACAGTGTGAAGAATCTGAACCATATCATAATCAAATGGCCTCATTATCTGAGGGCTAGCTTCTACTACTGTTACATTGTAACCTGCCATCTTTAAATTTTCTGCTGACTCTATACCTATAAAACCTCCACCTATAACTGTTACATTCTTTACCTTGTCAGAGTCCAGGTGATTCTTTAACTTTTCAATGTCCACAACATTTCTTATGGTGAAAATATCTACCTTGTCCATTCCTTCAAAAGGTGGAACTATTGGATTGGCTCCTGGTGATAGTATTAGCTTATCATAGGACTCCCTATAGCTTTCTCCTGTTAGAAGATTCTTAACCTCTACTTCCTTGTCTTCCCTATGGATAGCCACAACTTCACTGTTTACCCTAGCATCTATCTTGTATTGCTTGTCAAATTTTTCTGGATTCATTAGAACTAGGTCTTCCTTGTTTTCCACTATGTCACTTAGGTAAAATGGAAGTGAACAGTTGGAGAAGGATACATGTGGTCCTCTTTCAAACATTACTATTTCAGCACTTTCATCTAGTCTTCTTATTCTAGCAGCACTGGAAGCTCCTCCAGCAACTCCACCAACAACTACTATTTTTTTACTCATATTATACCTCCCAATTTATATAAATATACTTATACTGAGTATCCACTTAATACTTATACCTAGTATAGCACATTTTTCTTTTAATGGTAGAATATTTGTCAATTTATTTTCATTTTCCTAGGTTTTCTTAAAATAGAGGTTTATTTTTTTATAAAAGTTCTTTAGACCTGTTGCTTTACCTATATGTTCATTAAGTTTTAACTATTTAAAAACTAACAAACTTGCTGATTTTTTAAATAAAAAAAGTAGATATAACTTATATCTACTTGTCTTCTAGAGATAGCTTAACTTTTTTCTCTCTTAAAAAATCTAGAATCTCCTGTCTTTTCTCCTTGGGAAAGTTATAAACTATAATCTCCCCCTGACCTTGACTTTCTAGTCTTAAGAAATCCTTGTTTTTCTTACATTTTACTAATCTTATATCCTTAAAGTCCTGAATTCTTACAGGTAACCCCCTGCCCCTTAAATAATAAAAACCCTTTTCTCCTATGCCCATTGAGAGAATTGGTATGACAAGACTAAAAAAACCTATGGAAAATACTAGGTAGTTTTCAAGTTTTCCTCCTGTCTTGTAGGCTAGACCTAAAAATATAAATAGGACTATTAGGGCTACTGACTTGTCTAGCTTAGTAGCCAGGGACCTATATTTTATTTCCTTTCTTTTTTTTAGATTGGAATAGCTAATACTTAAGAACATAAGGATTACTAGTCCTAAAAATATCTTTTCCATAGTCTAACCCTCCCATTGGTAGTACCTAAGGTCTGGTCCAAAAAACCTAAGAGGTATAAATTTCTCTAGAATTCTAGAAAAGACTCTGTCTGTATAGGTCTCAGATATTTCCTTAGGTGTTAAATTTGTTGATATTATGGTTTTTTTCCTGGCTATTAGCCTGGTGTTTACTATGTTAAATATTTCTGAATTTGTAAAAGCATTGGCTAGTTCTGTTCCCAGGTCATCTATTATAAGTAGGTCTGCATCAAATAAGAGTTGGTACTGGTAGTCCTTAAACCTATCTTCATCCCTGCCAAACCTTCTCTTCTCTATAATCTCCATTATCTTAAAGGCTGTTTGATAGACAACTATATTATTCATATCTAAAAGAGCCTTGGCTATGGAATTGCACATATAGGTTTTTCCCAGGCCTGTGCTACCGTAGAAAAGCAGGTTTTCTTCATTATCTATATCAAAGTTATTTACATAATCTACGCATATATTGGAAATCTGCTTCATATTTTCCCTAGGTGTTAAATCCTCGTCCTTAAAACTTTGGTCTGGAAATATATCTAGCTTAAAGTTTTCAAAGTTTTCTACATCTAGAGATTTTCTAATATTAGACATTTCATAGGCCGCATCTATTAGCCCCTGGGTCATGCAGATACACTTGTCCCCATTATCTAAAAAACCTCTATCCTTACAGGTCTTACAGCTATATTCCATTTCCAGGTAGTCTAGGGGAATATTATTTTCTGTTAGAACATAGGCCTTCTCCATCCTAAGTTCCTCCATGTTGGACTTGGCATCTCTCATTATGGCCTGATAGCTATCTGGGTTATTTATTACAGCCCTGGACATGGTTATGCCTATTTCCTGAATGCTGTCATCTATTTCCTTTATTCTGGGAACCTTCCTATAAACCTCTTCTGTCCTATATCTTAATTGATCCTCAGCTTGTAGCCTCTTTTTTTCATATTGAGAAATTAAGTCCTTTAAAACTCTCTCGTACATGGCTATCCTTCTCCTCTAGTTTTCTTGTAGTACTCTTCCCTTTTTTTCTTGGCTATTCTTTCTAGATCATCCTCAGAATAGGATTCTGTCCTTTGCTTAAAGTTATGGAACTTGGTTTTGCTGCTAGGTTTTTTATAAATTGTTTTTCCCTTATTTTCTTTTTTGGGCTTCTGATCCAGCTTACCTATTTCATCTAGGCTTTTGTAGCCTGATTCCTGCCAACTAGTTAAAATTGAATCCATATAGTTTATGTTTGGATTGGATATACCAGTTCCCCTGGCAGCTGCTTCTAGGATTATATCTAGATTAAATTTATAGGTGTCAAACCATTTGTCTACTATCTTTTTTTCTGCTGGGGTTATGTTTCTACCGCTTATTCCCAAAGATTTAAGAATTGCTGTATAGCTGTAGTATCTTTCATTCTTTAGCCTTAGACTATCTTCATAGGCTTGAAGATTGGTTATACCTTGATCATACCAATTTTTTATAATTCCAGCTACATACCTAATATCCCTCTTGCCTTTTTTCTCCATGGCCTGGAAAAATGCTTTCTCCACTACATCAGGATTCATGTTGTAGTTGTGAAGCCAGTCCAAAATGGTTTTTTTCTCATTGGGTACCAAGGGTCTTCTTATAATATAGTCTATTTGATTGAACATCTTATTTATTTCTGGATTTCCATTGGCCTCTAAAACATCCTTTACCGATGAGGAGTAGTCTTGCTGACTTTTTTTTGACATGTTAATTCCTACTGGCTTGTAGTTGTTGTCTATATAAAGTTGCTTTAAATTTAAAAACCTTACCTTATAGTCAAAGGGGTCCCCATCTTCCTTAGCTAACTTTTCAACTATTCCTTTTTCTTCCCAAAAATCCCAGGCAGATAATACATCTGAAAGTGGGATATCTAAATTTCTAGATATGGTCTTATTATCTAGTTTTATGGAAACATCTCTGTCATAGGCATATTTATATCCAAGAAGATAGACCTTTACATAGGTTCCATTTGCCATTGGCATATAGTCGTTTATAAATATATTTTCTATAGGAGTGTCTCCCAAATCTATGTCTGCAGTATCTATAAAAAAACTCACTTGCTCACCTCTATTTCAAAGAGGCTACTGCCTGGGCAGTAGCCTTTAATTTATTTTCCTAATAGGGCTTGGCCAAAATTCCTTCCATATTCTACAGCCTCTTCTAGGTCCGTTTCAAATGGTACCAGGCTGATTTTTAGCCCCTTGTCATCTAGAGTTTTTAATTTTAAGCTTTTTAGCATACCCTGGATTATTGCTGGTGCTTCACCACTCCATCCAAAAGAACCAAAGGCTCCAGCTAGTTTCCCTCTGTTTCTTATAGGGTTAATCATGGCCATTAGAGTATAGATTGGCAGTAGAGTATTTTGATTTATAGTTGGTGAACCTACTAAAATAGCTGTGGATTCCTCTATATTTTTCTCTACTAGAGCTGGGTCCATATGCTCTATGTCCATTATTTCAACCTCTATATCTCCTGCTAATTTTATGCCCTCTGCTATTTTATCTGCTATCTTTCTAGTATTTCCATAGGCAGATACATAAGGGATAAATACTTTATGATCTTTCTTTAGACTTTCTGTTTCTAATGCTATTTCTTCTGACCAGTCTACATACTTTTTCCAATTACTTCTTAGTATTGGGCCATGACCTGGTGCTATTATATTTATATCCAAGTCTCTTATTTTATTTATAGCTTCTAGCATATAGTTGCTAAAAGGCTTTAATATAACATCAAAATAGTAGCTAAAGGCATCATCAAAGTCTGCCACCTTATCGTCAAACATCCTCTCGTCACAGAAGTGACAGCCAAAGGAATCACAGGTAAATAGTATCTTGTCTTCTTCTAGATAGGTGTACATTGTGTCTGGCCAGTGAAGGAAGGGAGCCATTATAAATCTTAGAGTTTTATTTCCTAAATCTAGGCAATCTCCTTCTTTTACCATCATAGTCTTAAATTCAAAGTCAACCATCTTCTTGGCAAAATTAAGGGCAGATCTTGTACCTACTACAGTTGCCTGTGGTGCCAACTTTAAAAGATGTTTTAGGTTACTTGAGTGATCTGGCTCTGTATGATTTAAGATTATATAGTCTATATCCTCATAGTCTACTACTTCTTTCACCTTAGATAGATAGGTATCCTTGAACTTTTCTTTTGAAGTTTCTATTATAGCCTTCTTGTCTGCATCTATAAAGTATGAGTTGTAAGTTGTTCCATACTTTGTTTCCATAACAACATCAAAGGTTATTAAGCCTGGATCTAGTATACCTATCCAGCTAACATCATCATTTAACTTTAAAATCTTATCGTCTTTCATTTTTACCTCCTACTGTACTAAAAAATTTTCCTTGTTTAGGAACTTAGTAAACTCGCCTTTCCATACTAGTTCAACTGTACCTGTTGGTCCATTTCTATGCTTTGCTATTATTACTTCTCCAATATTCTTCTTATCTGAATCTTCGTGGTAGTACTCATCTCTGTAGAGGAATAAAACCACGTCAGCATCCTGCTCTATGGCTCCAGATTCTCTTAGGTCTGAAAGGATAGGCCTGTGATCTGCTCTAAGCTCTGGTGCTCTGGAAAGCTGAGATAAGGCTACTACAGGGCATCCTATTTCCTTGGCAAGGGCCTTTAGCCCTCTTGATATATTGGATATTTCCTGTTGCCTATTTTCCTGTTTACCCTCTCCTTGCATTAACTGAAGATAGTCTATAACGATTAGGTCTAGGTCTTTTTCCATTTTAAGCCTTCTGCACTTGGCCTTCATTTCCGTGAGAGATATACCTGCTGTATCATCTATAAATATGTTGGCAGTTGAAAGAGGTGCCATTCCATCTATAAGCCTAAGCCATTGATCTTCATCTAAATCTCCAGCTATAATATTTTGAAGGCCTACATGGGATACTGATGACATCATTCTTTGTGCTAGCTGCTCCTTGGACATTTCTAGGGAGAAAACTGCCACATGGGCCTGGGCCTCTAGGGCTGCATTTACAGCTATATTTATACCCAGAGCTGTCTTACCCATACTGGGTCTGGCTGCTAATAATATAAGATCTGAACTTTGCATTCCTGATAAGGTCCTATCAAGGTCTACAAAGCCAGTAGTTAAACCTGTTAGACCTCCATCATGCTTTGATAGCTCCTCTATCTTGTCAAAACTTGTCATAAGAACATCTCTTATTTCGCTAAAGCCATCTTTGTGGCGACCTTGAGTTATATCAAAAATATTTTTCTCTGCTGTCTCTATAATAAAACTTACTTCTTCTTCGTCTTCATAGCTTAAAGCCATAACCTCATCACAGGATTTTATAAGAGTCCTTAGTAGAGATTTTTCTTTAACTATGTCACAGTAGTATTTTATATTTGAAGTTATGGCTACAGAACCTGATAGCTCCGCTAAATAAGCCACTCCCCCTATGGTTTCCAATGCTGATTTTTTATTTAAATCTTCTGAGAGAGTTACTAGGTCTACTGGTTCACTTTTATTGAATAATTCTACGATAGAGCTAAAAATCTTCTTGTTGGCCTCTTTATAAAAGTCATCTGCTCTTAATTCTTCTACTGCTGTATTTATTGCATCCTTATCTAGAATCATAGAGCCTAGTACAGATTGCTCAGCTTCAAGACTATAGGGAGGTACTTTTCCCATTAAATTATCGTCTATTGTACTCACACCTTCCTAGGCTTCTTCTACCTTAACCTTAAGCTCTGCTACAACTTTAGGGTAAACTCTAACTGTAACTACTGTAGTTCCTAAATCCTTTATATTGTCTTCCATTTCTATCTTTCTTTTGTCTATATTTATCTTGTGATCCTTCTTAAGTTTTTCTGATATATCTTTTGAGGTAATAGAACCGAATAGCTTTCCATTTTCGCCTGCCTTACTAGTAAATCCAAGAGTCAAGCTTTCTAGCTCTTTCTTAAGATCTAAGGCTTCCTTGTATTCCTGTTCTTGCTGGGCCTGTTCTTCTTTTTTTTCCCTCTTCCACTGATTCATATTTTGCGTAGTAGCTTCAACAGCTAGATTTCTTGGTAATAGATAGTTTCTAGCATGACCATCCTTAGCATTAACAAGATCTCCTTTTTTTCCTATACCCTTAACATCCTTCAATAATATAACCTTCATTAATCATCATCACCTTCCGCTAAATATTCTTCAATTGCCTTTAATAGAGCCTCTTCAGCCTCATCTATTGACATGTCTAGCTGGGTTCCTGCACTAGTTAAGTGGCCTCCGCCACCTAACTTCTCTAAAATTAACTGGACACTTATGTCTCCTAGGGAACGTCCACTTATGTGTATTCTACCCTTGGAAAGAGTCATTACAAAGGAAGCCTCTATGCCGTTTATATTTAAAAGATCATTGGCTCCCTGGGCTGCTATTAAAACTGAATCTTCCATGTCTTTTTCTAATCTACCAATAGCTATCTTTTCAAAAACTATTTTAGAATGACTAACTACTTCAGCTTTATATAGGAATGTATTGAAATCATCTCTAAAAAGCTGTCTGACCTCAGTTGTATCTGCTCCTGCTCTCTTTAGTATAGAAGCAGCTTCAAAGGTCCTAACTCCTGTTTGAAATGTAAAGTTTTTAGTATCAACTGTTATACCCGCCAAGAGGGCATTGGCATCAAACTTCTCCATATTAAGCTTATCTTCCATATAGAAAAGAATTTCTGTAATAAGCTCACAGGTAGAGGAAGCATAGGGCTCAAGATAGGTTAATATTGGATTTTCTATAAACTCAGCCCCTCTTCTATGGTGGTCTATTACTACCACTCTTTCAGTATAGTCTAAAAGCTCAGGAGCCTCTGTAAAGTTTGGCTTGTGATTATCTAAAACCACCAGCAAATCCGATTTTTTAATCCTTCTCTCTGCCTCTTCCTTATCTATAACAAGTCTGAGATAGTCAGACTGTTCTTCTGTCATTTTTTCATATATATTTTCTATAGCCGGGTTTACATCATCAAGAACTATAAAGCCCTCCTTGCCCCTATTTAAAACTGCTCTTAAGATACCAATAGAGGCTCCAAAGGAATCCATGTCTGCCCCTCTGTGGCCCATTATAAATATATTATCTGATTGATCTATAAGTTGTCTTAGAGCATGGGATATAACTCTTGACTTAACCTTATTGCTTTTTTCTATAGCCTTGGTCTTACCACCATAGAAACTTATGTTTTCTCCCTCTTTTACCACTGCCTGATCCCCACCACGTCCTAAAGTTATATCTATGGCTCCCCTTGCTGCATTATAGGAATCAAAGGGACTGCCATTTTCTATACCTACACCCAAACTCATGGTTACAGGTATGGTATTACCCTTGTTTATAGCCCTTATTTCATCTAGAATATCAAATTTTCTTTCCTGAATTATGTCTATATCCTTTCTTTCAAAAATTAAAAGATACTTGTCATTTTCATACTTTCTAACCATACCATTATGGTCTAGGGTATAATTATTTATTATACTATCTATTTCTGCCATTACAAGTGGCCTTGTTTCTTCTGGAGTTGTATTTTTTACTTCACTATAGTTATCTATATAAGCTAGACAGGTGACCAAACTTTCATCGTATAGAGTATTTTTAGTATCTATATAGTCAGTATCATCAACCCAATATAGTATTGCTATGTCTTCTTCTCTTTGATTTAGCCTCTCATCCTCTACCACGTTGTAATGAACTTTATAGTGTTTTTCTCCATGACTTATTTGTATAGGCCTATTTTCCTTATTGACAAAGATTTCTTCAAGATCTAGCTTGGAGATAAATTTCTTTATAGGTTTATTTAGTATTTCCTCTTCTTCTTCCATTTCCTCTGTCATCATATTTTTAAACTGAGTATTGTACCAAGTCATCTTCCCATCTTCCTCTAGTATTACAAGAGGAAAGGGCATATTGAAAACGGCATGTTTTGTCACCGAATCAAATTTACCTGATAGGGATTCGACATACTCTATCCATTTTCTATCTGTTTTTCTCAAGGCTTTCACATAATCAATTATCAAAAATGCTAATATTCCTATGGCTATAGCTCCTACAACAGGCTTGAAAAATAAAAGTATAAGTGACATTACACCTATTAGGGCTAAATATATTCTTATATCCTTGGTCTCAAAGAGACTTCTGTATTTCATATATATCCTCCTATTTATAACATATTATATTCTTCTTAGACCTACTAGGGAGTCTAAGATCCCTAAAAGGACTATAAACCAACTTATTGGTAGTAAAGCTACTATTAAGAGAATGTTGAGTACTCTTCTTCCCCTGGTAAGCTTTCTTAATATAAGTCTGAAATCTATGACTGCTAATCCTTGTATATAGAATAAAAAGGAAAATATAGCCACTAAGTTTATTATGGCGCTTTCTCCATAGTCCAAGCCTAGTTTCTTTATTATAAACATAGGAATAAACATTACTGCCATCCCCATAAAGATATTATTTGGCAATTCAAACTTTGCAAACATAGGTAATCTTATAAAGACATCCTTCTTTTTATTCAGTATATAAGAAGCCAGTCCATAGTTTATAAATGAAAGTCCAAAGGAAAATATTAAAAATATAGTTGGGATTAGTACTTGGAAATAATCAAGGGTACTATCCATAAGCATCTCCACTTTTAAGATCTGACTTTCTGAAAGTCTTGGATCCTCTTTTTTTATATTTTCTACCTCCTTTTCCAAACCTAGCTGGAAGCCTTCCTTTACCTGATCTATAAGGTTGCTATTAGTGTATGTATTTAATATGCTAAAGGTCAGTAGTATGGATATAAAAAATACTATAGTTGTAAAAGCCAGTATTTCCATGGGTTTTCTATGTCTTATAAGCATAGTATTTAATATTATAGTTATTGGAATAAATAGTAGGGATAGGACTATCCCTGACATTATATCAGTTGCCAGTGTAGTTATTATAAGTGATAGTACTAAGGATATAATGTTATACTTTAAGCCACATTCTATACCTAGAACTACTAGTGCTAGGGGAAATAGAAATATTATGCTGGGCATAAAGTAGATGCCAGCCAGTAAAATTACTACTGATAAAATTATTGTAAAAGTTGTCTTTAGTATTTTCTTCTGTAATTCTTCCTTCAATATATCACCTCAATTTCTAGCTATCAATGTTCTATTATAATAACATATTTTAAAGCCCTCTTACAATTTATTATAATCCTATATAGAATAAAAAAGAGAGGAAATCCTCTCTTTTTTATTATTCTGCACTATATGGTAACAATGCTACTTGTCTTGCTTTCTTAATAGCCCTTGTTAATTCTCTTTGATGTTTTGCACAGTTTCCAGTTACTCTTCTTGGAAGAATTTTACCTTTTTCTGTAACATGTTTCTTTAGTTTGTTTACATCTTTATAGTCTATAGCTCCTTCTTTATTTGCACAGAAGCTACAAATTCTTTTTCTTGGTTTAAATTTTCTTTGCATTCATCTTACCTCCCTCTAGAATGGAATATTATCGTCAGTAATATCGTCAAATCCATCTAATCCAGGGGAATCTGAACTATTATCTTGTTGAGAAGGACCTTGGTTAAAGTTTCCTCCAGCAAAAGTATCGTTACTATACTGATTTTGTCTCATTTGATTGGAGCTGTTGTTGCTGTCGCCCCATTCTAAGAATTCTACCTGCTCTGCTACTACATCAGTAGTGTAGACCATCTTACCATCTTTGTCCTGATACCTACCAGTGTCAATTCTACCTTGAATTGCTACTAGTCTTCCTTTTGCAAGGTAATTAGCACAGTTTTCTGCCTGTCTTCCCCATACGACGATATTGATAAAGTCGGCTGTTGGTTGTCCTTTTTGTTCGAATTCTTGTTTTTTCTCTCTTGAAAGTTGCTTGTCAACAGCTAGAGAAAATCTAGTAACTGCTGTACCACTTGGAATATACCTTAATTCAGGGTCCCTAGTAAGCCTTCCTACCAAAACTACATTATTCAACCAAAACACCACCTTAATTTACAATTACTGTTCGTCTTTTACAACCATGTATCTAATAACACCGTCTGAAATTTGACAGATTCTTTCTAACTCTTTAACTACATGAACTTCTGATTCGAATTTAACTATTACATAGTATCCTTCTTGGAAATCATTGATCTCATAAGCAAGCTTTCTTAAGCCCCACTCATCAACCTCTACGATTTTACCATCAGCTTCAATAGTTTCTGTTAATCTAGTCATGATTTGTTCTCTTACTGACTCCTCTAAAGTTGGAGCAAATATGAATACACCTTCATAATTTCTCATTTACAATACACCTCCTTGTGGACTTCTGGCTTTACCATGTTGGTAAAGCAAGGATTATCTATTAAATTATATCATTTATTTTCTATTATGCAAGGAATAATTTTTTAAACTTTACATGGATTTTACACAGATAGAACCTTGATTTAACAAAGATTTAATATTATCTAGATACAAAATAAAACTTGGAGGGAATAAAATGCCAAATCTAAAGAAATTAGTAGTAACTTGTTCAATGTTTTTATTGTTTAGTTTTATATTGACTGGGTGTGCTGGAAAATCATCATCCATAAATGTAGTTAGTAGAGAGGATGGCTCTGGGACCCGTGGCGCCTTTACTGAAATTGTGGGGCTTATTGAAGAGCAAGGTGATGAAAAAGTAGACCTAACCTACGAGGAAGCAGTGATTCAAAACAGTACTGATGGAGTTATGACAACTGTTAAAGGAGACAAGGACAGCATAGGTTATATATCTACAGGTTCACTGAATGACACTATAAAGGCCCTAAAAATTGATGGAGTTGAGGCTAGTCAAGAAAATATTAAGTCTGGAAACTATAAAATATCTAGACCTTTCCTTGTTACATATAAAGAAGGTTTGGATGAGCTTAGGGAAGATTTTCTAGACTATATTCTATCCCATCAAGGCCAAGAAGTAGTTTTAGAGGAAGGTTTTATACCAGTGGATTCTCAAGTTGACTATGAAGCTAAGGAACTTTCTGGGAAAATAACTGTTAGTGGCTCTACCTCTGTTACTCCAGTTATGGAAAAGTTAAAGGAGGCCTATGAGGCCCTTAATCCAGAGGTTACTATAGAGATTCAATCTCCAGGGTCTTCAGCAGGTATAAAGGCCAGTATCGACGGAACTAGTGATTTTGGTATGAGTTCCCGTGACTTGAAGGATGAGGAAAGTGACCAGATAAAATCTGATAGGATTGCTGTTGATGGTATTGCCGTAATAGTGAATAAGGATAATAGCCTAGATGACCTAAGCCTGGAAGAGGTTAAGGAAATCTTTAAGGGTGAAATAACATCCTGGTCAGACTTAAACTAGAAAGGTGATTAGATGAAAAAACAAAATATAGAAACTATAATGAAAGCTGTGTTTTTTCTTTCTGCAAGTTTAGCTGTAGTTTCAATATTTCTTATTTCCCTATTTATATTTTCAGAAGGTTTACCCTTTATAAGGGACTATGGCCTATCTAAGTTTATCTTAGGTAGGTCATGGAAGCCTTCTAACACACCAGCCTCTTATGGGATACTGCCTATGATTCTAGGTAGTGTCTATATAACACTAGGTGCCGTTATTATAGGGGTGCCCATAGGAATATTAACAGCTATATATCTAGCATTTTTTGCTAAGAAAAAACACTATAGATACCTTAAACCTATGATTAACCTAATGGCAGGAATACCCAGTATAGTCTATGGCTTCTTTGCACTAACCCTAATAGTACCAATAGTTAGGTGGCTTTTTGGAGGCACAGGCATGAACATAATAAGCTCTTCTATACTGCTGGGTATAATGATCCTACCCACTATTATAAATATATCTGAGGCCAGCCTAAGGGCTGTTGACTCATCTTACTATGAGGGCAGCATTGCCTTGGGTGCCAGCCATGAAAGATCTATTATGAAGGTAGTCCTTCCCTGTGCTAGATCTGGTATCCTATCCAGCGTTATACTGGGTATTGGCCGTGCCATAGGGGAAACTATGGCTGTTATCCTAGTAGCTGGAAATCAAGCCAGAATGCCTAAGGGCCTAACTAAGGGAGTAAGAACTATGACGACAAATATTGTTATGGACATGGCCTATGCTGCAGGAGACCACAAAACAGCTCTTATAGCTACAGCCAGTGTGCTTTTCGTCTTTATACTTTTAATTAACTTTATCTTTTTAATCTTAAAGAGGAGGTCTAATAATGGATAAATTTTACAAAAGAATAATCAAGTTTTCTGCCTTTCTGACCTTCTCCAGCTTGATTTTTATAGTGGTCTATATTTTAGGAAGAGGGATTCCCCACCTAAGCCTAGACCTATTTAGCCTAAACTATACAAGTGAAAACCTGTCCCTGATTCCTTCTATTGTAACTACTCTTATTCTTATATTTTTTACACTTCTACTGGGGGTACCTGTAGGAGTGTTTACAGGTTTTTACCTAGTAGAGTACAGCCACAAAAGTCGCTTTATAGAAGTTATTAGGATAGCTACAGAAACCCTGTCTGGTATACCTAGTATTGTCTATGGTTTATTTGGAATGATCTTCTTTGTAGGAAGATTAAATCTTAAGTACTCTCTTTTATCTGGTATCTTGACTATGAGTATAATGATTCTGCCTCTGGTAATAAGATCTACTGAGGAGGCCCTGCTTTCTGTAGACAATAAGCTAAGGGAGGCCAGCTTTGCCCTAGGTGCTGGAAAGCTAAGAACTATTATAAGGGTTGTTTTACCAGTAGCCATGCCTGGAATTCTATCTGGGATAATTCTTTCCATAGGAAGGATCATAGGAGAGACAGCTGCCCTTATATTTACCTTGGGTACTGTTGCAGAGATTCCCAAGTCCCTTATGTCATCTGGAAGGACCCTAAGCCTTCACATGTATATGCTTTCAACTACAGGTATGCATATAGAGAAGTCCTATGCTACAGGAGTTGTCCTTCTCGTGGTAGTTCTTCTTTTAAACTATATTTCTACAAAACTAACCAATAAGTTAACTTAAGGAGAATAGATATGAAAAACAAATTTGAAATTAAGAATCTTGATCTTTACTACGGTGACTTCAAGGCCTTGAAAAACATCAATTTAAATATAGAAGATTCCAGGGTTACTGCCTTTATAGGTCCTAGTGGCTGTGGAAAATCCACGCTTTTAAAGTCCCTAAACAGGATGAATGATCTGGTGGACTCCTGCCACATAGAAGGGGATATTATCCTAGATGGATTAAATATATACAAGGATTCAATAGATATAAATGAACTTAGAAAAAATGTTGGCATGGTCTTTCAAAAGCCCAACCCTTTTTCCATGACAATATATGACAATATAGCCTATGGTCCTAGAACCCATGGTATAAAAAACAAGGATGAATTGGACCATATTGTAGAAGATAGCCTTAAGAAGGCTGCCCTATGGGATGAGGTTAAGGATTCTCTTAAAAAAAATGCCATGAGTCTTTCTGGTGGTCAACAGCAGAGAGTTTGTATAGCCCGTGCTCTAGCTGTAAAACCTGAAGTAATCCTTATGGATGAACCTACTTCAGCCTTAGATCCTATTTCTACTGGAAAGATAGAAGATCTTATAGACTCTATCAAGAAGGACTATACCATAGTTATAGTAACCCACAATATGCAGCAGGCTGCGAGAATATCTGATTATACAGCCTTCTTTCTTAGTGGAGAGTTGATAGAATTTAATAAGACTACTGACCTTTTTTCAGTACCAGAAAATAAGAAAACCGAAGACTATATAACAGGTAGATTTGGTTAAGGAGGATAATTATGAGAAAAAGCTTTCAAAAGGAATTAAAGTTATTAAGCGATGAACTTATAGAGATGGGGAACCTAGTTGAAGCCTCCATAAGATTAGCTGTATCTAGCCTTACTAGCAGAGATTTAAGCTTGGCCAAAACCATTATTGAGTCGGATTTTGAAATAAATAACATGGAAAAGATAATAGAAAGAAGGGCTTTAAACCTTATTTTAAAGGAACAGCCGGTGGCCTATGACCTAAGATTTATATCTTCCAGTCTTAAGATCATAACTGATATGGAGAGGATTGGTGACAATGCTGCTGATATATCCAGCATAGTACTAAAGTTAAATGGAACTGGTGTCTTAAAGCCCTACTATATACCTAAAATGGCTGATGCCACTATAACTATAGTTAAGAGAAGTATAGACTCTCTTATAAATAAAGATTTGGAATTAGTTAAGAATGTTATAGAATATGACTTAGAGGTAAACAAATATTTTGAGCTTCTTAAATCTGAGCTAATCCAACAACTTAAGAAAACTGATGGCAATGAAGAAGAAATCTTAAACTTCCTAATGATTGGAAAGTATCTGGAAAGAATTGGAGACCATGCTAAAAATATTGCAGAATGGGTATATTTTGCAATAGAAGGAGTTCATTTCAAAAAAATGGAGTGATTCAATGGCTTTAATATATTGCATAGAAGATGATGATAGTATAAGGGAATTGGTTGTCTACGCCTTAAAATCCAATGGATTTGAGGCTATTGGCTATCCTTCTGGACAGGGCCTTGACTTTATAAAGGCAGACCTAGTTCTCTTAGATATTATGCTTCCTAAGGAAGATGGATTTACTATCCTAAAGAAGATTCGATCAGATGCTGAAACTGAGAGTTTGCCTGTTATAATGCTTACAGCCAAGACAGGAGAAATAGATAAGGTCCGTTCTTTAGATATGGGTGCTGATGACTATGTGGAAAAACCCTTTAGTATAATGGAGCTTATATCCCGGGTTAAGGCTGTTCTTAGAAGAAGCTACAGAGATTGTGAAGATAAAAAGCTTTCCTACAAGGGCATAACTATGGATCTTGAAAAATACCAGGTTGAAGCTAGTGGTAGGGAAATCTCCCTTACCAATAAGGAGTTCCAGCTTCTTAAGTACCTACTGGAAAACCAGTCCCTAGTCCTGTCTAGACAGACCATACTGGAAAAAGTTTGGGGCTTTGACTACCAAGGGGAAACTAGGACCATAGATGTTCATATAAGATCTCTAAGGTTAAAACTTGGTATGAACGGAGAGCATATTAAGACTGTTATCAATGTTGGATATAAGCTAGGTGAGTAAATATGGAGAGAAAAATTTATTTGAATTTATCTATTACAGCTAGTATATCTGCAATTCTTACTAGTTTTTTAATTTCCCTATACTATGCCAATGGCTATATGGATTTTTTTGTATCCACACTGCCTATAACTGTAGGTATCTTAGTTTTAATTCTTATACCTCTTAATATAGTAGCCTACTTCCTAACTAGAAATATACTTCAACCTATAGAGGATCTGTCTAAGAATATAATGTTTAGGGAGATCACTAGGTCTGATAGCCCCTACAAGGAGCTGGATCCCTTTATGGAGACCATAAAAGAACAAAAACAAGAAATTCAAAGCTATATAGATGAGCTTCAGGAATTAAATAACTACAGGAGGGATTTTACGGCTAACGTTAGCCACGAACTAAAAACCCCCCTTACCTCTATAAATGGCTTTGCTGAAATCCTAGCTACTGGTCAGGTGCCAGAAGAGGACAGTAAGAAATTTGGAGAGATTATACTTAAGGAGGGTAACAAGCTCCTTGATCTTATTAACTCTACTATAAGCCTTTCCAGACTGGAAAGTACTGAAGAGGATTTCGAGATAATAGATCTGAAGGAACTTGTGTCAGAAAGTCTACCTAGCCTTAAGCTATTCGCTCAGGCTAGAGGCGTTAATATCTATGCTGAATACGAAGACCTTAGCTTTAGGGGAAATAAAAGGATGTTAAAAGAGCTTATAAATAACCTTGTAAGCAATGCTATTAAATACAATAAAGAGGGCGGCCAGGTGGTCTTTAAGGCCTATGATTCCTATGATTGCTCCAGCCTTATTATTGAGGTGGAAGACAATGGCTGGGGAATGGAAGAAGATAAGCTTTCCCTTATATTCGACAGATTTTATACTATAGATAAAAGTAGAAGTAAGGAGGCCAGCGGCACAGGCCTAGGGCTTTCTATAGTGAAGCATATTGTGGCCCTTCACCAGGGATATATTAAGGTGGAAAGCCAACTGGGAAAGGGCAGCAAGTTTACAGTAAGCCTGCCTAAAAATCAGCCATAAAAAAGTCACTACAATAAATTGTAGTGACTTTTATCTATTTCATATCTTTTTGAAAATCTCTTATTGATAGGAAAGTAGATATAAAGGTTATGCCCATAATAAACATATAGATAGCTATGGTGATTGTTATATAGACACTTGATAGGAAAATGTCATTTATTAACATAAAACCAAAGACAATACCTAGTATACCTGCCAATATTCCTAGCCACCAGCCCTTTACCTTAAACTTTTTAAGGTCAATAGATACAGCCAATTCGTTTATACCATGGAATAGTTCCCAAAAACCTATTATAATTGTAAAGGTTTTAACTGAAACTGGTTGGGAATACAGCATTAAAGCACCTAGTATGATATCTAAAATACCTCCTACTAAAAATACCCCTGTACTAAAAAACTCATCACTAAAAAATCTCACTACCTTTAGTATCCCTATTAGAATAACTATCATAGCAAAAGTATTAACTACTGCCAAGGTTGTTTCTATAGGATTAAATAAAAAAACAACTCCTGTAACTATAAAAAGAATTGCCAATAAAAGAGATAGCCACTTAGCCAAGTTAAGATTTTTCATTCTATACCCCTCCTTGTTTATACCTTTACCCAAAAAATTAGCTTAAACATAGTTTTTAAATTTGTTTTTGTCTATATGGAATAGAGTCGGTAAATAAACTTATCTATAAGGGATCTAAAAAGGTAGTCTAGCCCTAGGACTAGACTACCTTAATATAATTATATACAGAGGTTAACCTCCAAATTTAATTCCTATTGAAAAAATATATAACTACTTGATTTCTTCTCTTAGAACTTCTCCTAGTCTCTTTATACCTTCTACTATTCTTTCTTCATCCATATTAGAATAGTTCATTCTAAAGGTATTCTCACGTGGATTGTTAGGGAAGAATGATCCTCCTGGTACAAAGGCTACATTTTTAGCTATTGCTTTCTTAGCCAAGTCTCTTGCATTTATGTTTTCTGGTAGTACTACCCAAGTAAATAATCCACCTTCTGGGTGAGTGTAAGTAACTGACTCAGGGAATTCTTCCTTCATAGTGTTAAGCATAAGGTCTCTTCTATTTCTGTAAACTTTCTTTAGTTCCTCTATGTGCTCATCAATATCGTAAATTTCTAAGAACTTAGCTAGTTCCATTTGTGATATAGTACTTGATTGAAGATCTGCCCCTTGCTTAGCTAGGATGAATTTATTTAAAACTTCTGGAGATGCTACTGTCCAGCCAAGTCTTAGGCCTGGGCAAAATATTTTTGAGAATGTTCCTAGGAATATAACTCTTCCTTCTGTATCAAAGTGTTTTACAGCTGGTAGGAAATCTCCTTCAAATCTTAACTCTCCATATGGGTTGTCCTCTACTATAGCTACATTGTGCTTGTTAGCCAGTTCTACTAACTTAACTCTTCTTTCGTAGGACCAAGTTTTACCTGATGGGTTTTGGAAATCTGGTATAACATAGATAAATTTAACATCATCATTTTCTTCTAGTACTCTTTCCAAGTCTTCCATGATCATTCCATTGTCATCAGTGTCTATCTCTATGAAATCTGGCTCATAAGCCTTAAAAGCATTTAGGGCTCCTAGGTAACTTGGACTTTCACATATGATCTTGTCGCCTGGGTTTATGAAAACCTTTGCAGCAAAATCAAGTCCCTGTTGTGAACCACTAGTTACAAGAACATCTGAAGTTTCAATATCCACCTGAACCTTCTTCATTCTCTTAACTATCTCTTCTCTTAAAGGCTCATAGCCTTCTGTTGGTCCATATTGCAGCGCCTTTCTTCCATCCTCTTCCATCACTGTCTTAGCTACTTCCTTGTATCTTTCTGTAGGGAATAGCTCTGGTGCTGGTAGACCACCTGCGAATGATATAATCTCTGGTTTTTGTGTTAACTTCAGCAGCTCTCTAATTTCTGAAGCCTTCATATTGTCCATTCTTTTTGCAAAATTTAAAGACATATTTATACCTCCATTATAATAATTTATTATATAAAAAGACATTCCTATACATATAGTTTACTATTAAAATACAGGAATGTCTAACATGAAAATCAACTGATTTCAGGCTTATGGTGTAGGATACTGATCCATTTATCATCTACCAATATCCTTCTTACACGTTTTTCAAAATCTATTCTAGACACCCAAACCTGTCTATTACATCCAAGGCATTCTAGTTTTATATCTATGCCCTTTCTCATAATCTTCCACTTATTTTCTCCACAAGGGTGAGGTTTTTTTAAGGTAACTATATCTCCCACATCATAGTTTAACATCTGCATCACCTCTACTTATTTTCTAAGGAAATAATCTTTGGATAAGGTATTTCTATAGACTCCCTTTCCAAGCCTTCCTTTATTAACTTTCTAAGCTCTCTCTCTACGCCCCACTGCTCTAAAGGATCTGTCTTCGCTATTATGGTTATATCTACACCATACTTTCCAAGAGCTGTTACCCCAAGGACAGTTGGTCCCTCCTTTATAACTGGTGAACCTTCCTTTAGGTCTCTGGAAATCTCCTCAATAACCTTAAGGGCGCTGTCTATATCCTCCTCATAGGCTATGGTTACAGTAACCATAGACCTCATAGGACCACGGGTCTTGTTGGTAACTATAGATATGTTGCTATTAGGGATTATATGAAGGTCTCCTGAAAAGTCCCTAAGAGTGGTAACCCTAACTCCCAACTCCTCCACTATACCTTCAAAGGATCCAAGCTTGACATGGTCTCCTACAGAAAACTGGTCCTCCAGAAGTATGAAAAAACCTGTAATAACATCCTTAACAAGGGACTGGGCTCCAAAACCTATGGCCAAACCTCCTACCCCTGCTGTAGCAAGAACAGTAGAAGTATTTACCCTAAATATATCCAGGATAGTCATGGCTGCTATAAAATATAAAATATACTTGGCTAAATTTTTAGATACAGCAGCTAAGGTGTCTAACTTCCTTTGCTCTAAATCAAAAAAATTAGCCTTCTTCCTTCTTTTTAAAGCTTTATCTATAGTAAAATATATAAGTTTTATCAAAAACTTAACTAGTACAAGGGTAAAAATTACCTTTCCTAGCTTTCCTAATATATTTAGTTCTCCTGAACTTTTCTTAAATATTCCATCAAATATCTCTGCTACATGATTCATAAAATTAAAAAATTTTGAGTCAAGTAACGCCTTTCCTGATTTAACCATTAATAGCTCCTTTCACAGCTAGAGATTTTCTGAGTAGTTGCCTTCCTTACTCTTAACTATCTTATAGGTAGAATCTATCTCCATTTCCGTAGTCTCTATAGCCTCTCTAACCCTATCAAGGTCTTCTAGCTTAAATCTTATGGCTAGGCCACAGCTGGTGCTTACCTCTCTAGGAGTTGGAATAGTTCTAAAGTCTATGTCCTTTGAAGCCATCTTTTTCTCACCCTGAATAGCATGGTGGGTTGATTTAAAAGTTATAACTCCAAACTCTTCTTCTCTCATCTGATCTTCTCCTATCTAATTATTACATTCTTAGCTGGATTTTTCATAGCTTCAAATATAGTATACATATTTGAAATTTCTCCAACTCTTAAATCTTCTTTTATATTGTAAAAGTCTAGACAGGTACCACAGGATATTATTTCTACCCCTCTTTCTGCCATAGCCTTTAAATCTTCTAAGACTGGTGAACCTTCACAAGTTAGTTTTACACCTGAGTTGTAAAATATAATTGTTTTTGGTAGTGGCTCTGTCTCTGTAATTGTATACATTAAAGACTTAGTTAATATATGACCCAGCTCATCAGAACCTTCTCCCATCTTATCTGAAGCAAAGGCTACTGTTAGGTCATCAAAATCCTCTAAAGCTTCTTCTGTTTTCCCTGATCCCTCTCCCTTTAATATTGTTACAGTAAAGTCCTTTTCACCTAAGGTTTCTGATTCTGATTCAAAACCTGAGGACTTAGCTAATTTACTTAGATTTTGAACTGCTACCTCATTATCTACACGAGTTACTACCTGGCCAGACTCCAGCTTATCTAATTCTTTCTTTGTCTTTATAACTGGCTTTGGACAAGCCTCTCCCCTACAATCTAATTCAATAATCATAATATACCTCCTAATTTTAATCTATCTATATTATACTACTGACCCCTAGTCTCTCTAATTATTAAAATCTATAAGGCTAGCTATAGTTATAAATTTTATATATACTCCTAGGACTCCCTATACCTATCATAGAGAAACTTTAATCCCATAGCTATTAGTAAAGTTGGTAAAACTATACCTAGAAAGCCCCTAAAACTTAAATTTTTCACACTTAGCCTTATGTAGATAAAAACCATAAAGCTTATTGATAGTAAGATCATGGCTATGTTCTTAGGCCACTCTATACCAGATTTTTTAAACTCCAATAGATAGTATATATACATAGAAAGGGACAGAAGTAAAAATAAGACCCAAGTAAACTTTCCTTGGTATCTATTAATAACCAAACTGTAACTTCCTATAGCTGATAGAAAAAGTCCTGCTAGTAGAAAATATCTATTCTTATTTTTCCAATATAAAAAATAGGCTATCGCCGCAAATATAGAGAAAAATAAGAATAACTTGGCATCTATCCTAGGAAACATATATTGATCAACTAAAAATATTGAAGATCCTCCCAGTAATATCAAACCTAATATCAAGCTAAAACTATTTGAGTTCATAAAATATCTTATTAGTATTCCTATGGAAAGTACAAAACTGGCTGCACTAAGAGAAATTAAGTTTAGATTTAACAGTAGAACCAACACTCCTAATAATATTAGCAAGATTCCAAAGGACAAGTCTTGTTTTCTCAATTATATCACCTTCCTTAATAAGCATAAAAATATAATCTATTTTGTTTAGTATAAAAGACTCCTTTAAAACTTTTGGCATGTACATGTTTGGATCTAGACCATCAACTATATTTACTATAGTATTAAAAAGATATATAATACATAAGCCCTTAAATAATCCAAAGAAGACTCCCCCATACTTATTTAATATCCTAAAAAACCTTATGTCCAAAAGAAATGAAAAAAGTGAGAAAAATATCTCCATTAGGATATTAGCTATTTTATATACCAGGAGGATGGAGAAAAATATAACTACTAGATCCACCACTCCCCTGGCCATAAGTTTATTGACATAGCTACTGTCTGTAGCCAATTTTTTCTTTAAAAATACATTCATAATATTAAAGACTATTTTCTCAAAAATCCCATATATGTAGTCATTATTTCTAATATAGACAAATACAGGATAAAAATAAGCCTTGGTCATCATATAGGACATTAAAAACTGCAATAGATTAAACATTGAAAGTATAAGCCCTAGAGAATAACCCTTATATATATTTGATATTAAAAGTAGAACTAGCACTATATCTATCCAATTTACAATCATAGCATCACCCTATTCCATAACCTTATAAAGATCTATTCTATCCTCAAATATTATAGCAAATTTATACCTACCTCTAATTACTTTTACTATATTGTCATCAAAGGATTTTTTATTTATTTCCTGGCCATCCTTTAACATAAGAAAATCCCTGTGACCATGGACTAGAACGCTGTCTGAAAGTGTGGTTATATTCTTATATTCCTCTGTAAAAGACTGTTTTGTATCAATCTCCCCATTGGCTGAAATAGTCTCTAGACTGTTGCCGAAAAGAATATTTATCTTGTTGTCTAATATATCTATATCTTTTATCAAATCATAGGGTCTTTCCCATAAAGTATTTCCCTCAAAATCATTTAGAAGATAAACCTTCTTATCTGTCATTATTACCACCCTGTGATTATCTATAAACTTACTAAAAAGTATTATCTCACCCTTAAATTCCCTATTGTAAAGCTCCTTGCCTGAGATTAAAAAAGATCTGAAATTTGACTTAATCTTATCTCCTTCAAAACTAAGAGAACCTATGCCATAAGTTTCATCATTTTTAGCATTACTATAGGTTAAAATATTCTTTAGTCCCATATCATTTTTTACTAGTAATTTACCTGTCTGATCAAATATGTAGACAAACTCATTTTTGTCCTGGCCTAAGCTATAAACCAAAATATTCTGAAAGTCAGTAGAAAGATTTCTAATCTCCTCGTCTAGATTTTGTTCCTTAACTATATCCCCTTGAGGATTTAAAAACTGAATATAACCTATGGATTTATCATATATAAACATATTTATCCTGCCAAAATGAACTCCATAGTCCTTTAAAACTATATCTCTTTCCCAGACTTTTGTCCCTTTCTGATCATATTTTATAAGCTTATTATCTTTATGAACTACTATACCATCTGAGTAGTAACCCAGGTCCTTAACTCCTTCTACAGATATGGTCCTGTCCTTTCTCACCTTCATATTGGATATATCTCTGGACTTAAATATATTTAATATGTTCTCCTGATTTTCTTGATTTCTAAATATAAGAAATATTAAAAGGATTGAAAAAAGAACTATAAAAAAACGGTAAAGCTTATCTCTATTGCTATTGTTTTCCAATTTCATCACCTATCTATATTATAACCTTTAATTCATTGTTCTTATAGACTTATTTGATATAATAAACATATCGATACAGTTATGGGAGGTTTTAAAGTTGAAAATTGATAAGAATATAAAAACCCCACTCTATATACAGGTTTATAAAAATATAAAAAAAGCTATAGAAAACAGTGAACTACTGGAGGGAGAAAAGCTCCCTTCTATTAGAAGTTTAGCAAATAAACTAGATGTAAACAATATTACTATTGTAAATGGTTATAAATTATTGGAAGAAGAGGGCTATGTCTACTCTCTTAAGGGTAGTGGCACCTATGTTAGACCCTCTAGGGAAAGCATAGAGCTAGATATTATGGCTAATGGAAATCTTAATCTACTGGCAGGAGGAACTCTAGATCTTAAGAAGGATAGGTTAGATCTATCCTCTGTAGAACCTTCTCCAGACCTATTTCCAGTGGATCTTTTTAAGGAGACCATGAATGAAGTCCTAGAAAGAGATAGGGGTTTGGCCTTTACCTATCCTGAAATTGGAGGTTATAAGCCCCTTAAGTCCTCTATATCAGATTTTCTTGAAAATTCCTATTCTATATCCATAGATGAAAATCTAATTCAAATTATATCTGGTGGCCAGCAGGGAATAGATACTATTGCCAAATCCATCCTATCTTTTGGAGATACTGTTATAGTTGAAAACCCTACCTATCTTGGAGCACTGGCTGCCTTTAAGTCCAGAGGTGTTAAGGTTATTGGGGTTGAGATGGAGGAAGATGGGATAAATACAGATCTTTTGACCAGCTATATAGTAAAGTATAATCCCAAGGCCTTATATCTTATGCCTAGCTACCAAAATCCAACTAGCTACTCCTATTCAGAGGAGAAAAAAATGAAGATTTTAAGCTTAAGCCTAGAACATGATTTCTATATTATAGAGGATGACTTTCTTATGGACATGTCTTTTGATGAAGAGAAAAGACCCTTAAAGTACTATGATAAGGATAATGAGACTGTTATATATATAAAGTCTTTTTCCAAGTCCTTTATGCCTGGACTAAGAATTGGTTTTATGACCATGCCTCAAGATCTAATAACCAATATAATCAGAGCCAAACACTCTACAGATATTTCCTCCTCAGGTTTTCTGCAAAGGTCCTTTGATCTCTATCTTAGGAAAGGCTACTGGAAGTCCTATATCCAGGAAATTAGGGCTATCTATAGGGAAAACTACCAAAGCCTTGTTAGAGGATTGAAAAGGCTTAAAAGATATTCTATAAGCTATAGTGAACCTAATGGTGGCCTTAGCCTTTGGCTAAGATTGCCTGAAAACATAAGGTCCTTGGATCTTGTGAAAAAATGTGAGCAAAATGGTCTTTCAATAATGGCTGGTGATATCTTTTTTGTAGACAATTCAATCTACTCTAACTATGTAAGATTAAGTTTTAGTAACTGTGGTCCCCAAGATCTTATGAAGGCCGTTGACCTTCTAGAGACCAGTATAGTTAGCCTTTTATAAACTCCTCTAATGAGGAGTTTTTTAGGATTGATATATTTAAAACTTATGGTTTTTCTGATTAAGGATTTTAATCTTCGGGTATCTTCATATATGAGGGTAATTAAAGGAGGTTTTTAAATGAGTAAATATCATAATGATGCAAAAGACCTACCAAAAGAAGCTGGCAATTGGGCTTTAGCTATTAATATTTTAAAATCTCAAATTGACTCTATTAAGGAATATAATGACCAACTTAATAAAGCTTCCCATCAAGAGTTACAGGCTATTATGGAGGCTAATAGAGACCAAGAAATTGAGTCCTTTGCCAGAAGTTTAGAGTGGATTAGGAAGAATATGCCTATTTGGGATGAGGAGCTTAGGAAGCACCTATTTGAGGCGGAACTTAATAATGATAGGACAGGAGATAGAAAGGATATTGGTATTGGCGATTTAAAATAAGGGGGTATTTTATGTTTTACAAGGATAAAGCACCAGTTTCTCAAGAAGCTTGGCAAGAAATGGAAGAAGAAATTAAGAATGTTTTTATGAACTACCTTTCTGCTAGAAGGGTTTTCCATGTAGAAGGACCTTTTGGCTTTGATTATAATGTAATTACCGACGGAAGATTAGAAGAAGCTTGTGAGGAGGATGGAGTAGGTTATAGTACCTATAGGGTCCAACCTCTTACTGAAGCTAGGGTTGAATTTAAAATGAGCCGTTGGGAACTTGATAATATTTTAAGAGGAGCTAAGGATATAGATTATGATGCCTTAGATGAAGCTAGCAAGAAGATAGCTTTATTTGAAGAAAGTGCTATTTTCCATGGTTTAAAAGAAGGAAAGATTGATGGTATACTGGAAAATAGTGGTCATAGATTAAACTTTGGTAATAGTCCTGAAGAAATTATGGAGGGTATTAGTGAAGCTATTATAAGATTAAAGGAAAATTATGCTGAAGGTCCATATACCTTAATAGTTGGAGAGGATGCCTACAAGAGTATTATATCAAAAGAAACTAGTTATCCTCTGGATAAGAGAATTGAAGATCTAATCGGTGGAAGTATTGTTTATAACCATGTTATAGATGGAGCTATACTAGTTCCCTTTAACCATGATGACCTAGAGCTAACTATTGGACAAGATCTTTCACTAGGATATCAATACCATGATAATAAGGAGGTTACATTCTTCCTAATGGAATCCTTTACCTTTAGAATTTTAGATGAAAATATAATAGTTCGTTTTGACCTATAAAAAAAGCTGCCATTGGCAGCT
>JASLIL010000043.1 GCA_030152145.1 Tissierellales bacterium | reverse complement strand
TTTTCTAGCCTGGGCTGAAATGGGTAAAAATATATTTAAAAGAAGCAGCAAAAGAAGGCTGCTTATAATAAGTTTATTTTTCTTCATTAGGACCTCCTTAGTTTATACTTAAGTTCGATCTATAAGCTATAAATAGCTTATAATACAAGAAAAAATTATTAGCATTCATTTACTTATTTATACCCAGAAAGATAGATTCTATAAAAATTTAAGAAAATAAAAAAATATAGTATAATGATATAATAAAGTAGGCTACTATAAGAATTATCGGTTAGATAGTAAGATATATAAGTTTAAGGAGGATTTAGCTTGGAATTCAAGGTTAAGAGATATAAGAGTAAGTATGACTATTCCTATAGTTTGGGAATGGCTCCCACAGTAGAGTTAATCAAGTATCAGAAGAATAGAATCTACAAGATTTTCATAGACCCTGACTACAATCAGGAGGATCAATCTATGAATATATATGACTACTGTAGGGAAAACGGAGTTGAATTTGAAGTAAGTAGAAACACTATAAATAGAATATCAAATAAGGGCAATGTATTTGTAGCTGGAGTATTTTTCAAGTATGAGGGCCAGCTAAGAAAGGACAAGCCCCATGTAGTACTGGTAAATCCCAGTGATGCAGGTAACCTAGGCACAATAATAAGGACCGGGCTGGGCTTTGGCTTTGAAGATATAGCCATAATAAGGCCAGCAGTAGATATATTTAATCCCAACAGCATAAGGGCCTCTATGGGAGCAGCCTTCTCCATAAATATAGAACACTTTGAAACAATAGAGGACTATATGAATAAATATGAAGATCATAAGCTCTACTCCTTTATGTTAGATGGTAAAAACAAGTTAAAGAAAGTTAAGAGACCAGAAGATACTAGATTTTCTTTGGTTCTGGGCAATGAGGCTAGAGGTTTAGATCCTAAGTTTTTAGACCTAGGAGAAAGTTTATTTATCAATCATTCGGCTAAAATAGACTCCCTTAATCTTTCCATAGCCTTTGGTATAGCAGCCAACCATTTTTCAGACTACTAGAAATTTAGATTTAAATATATTTAGCTATAAGAAGTATTAAGGATGGTGTTGAGATGAATTACTTAAGTGGAGAAGATTATGAGAAACTTTTAGAGATAAACAGGCTTTTAAAAGATCCTGATCTTGGCAACTATCCCTACTACATATTGAAATTACTTAAAAGTATATTTGCTATAGAAAAGTCAGCTTTTTATAAATTTTCTGATGGTGAAATGGTAAATATTACTGTCTATAATTATGCTGAAGATGTTATGGATGAGTATTTTCAAAATATAAGCCAGGGAGATATAGTCTTTAACTATATAAGAGATAAGTCTTATAAGTACAAGCCTCCCTTTAGTATATCTCTTGAAGAAATCTTAGAAGATCCTAATTATAGGCAGAGTTTTTTTAAAAGCAGTCACTATAGTTTCTTTAAAAAACATAATATTAGATATGAAATTTCTCTTGTCTTGAATCAGGATTTAGATACTATATCTTTTGAAAGAAGTAGGGAGGAAGGACCTTTTACTGAAAGAGAGCTAGCTTTAAGCAATTATTTAGCAGAGATAATAGCATATAACTATGAACTAGTAGAAGAAATAGACTATCTTAGAGATGAGATAGGACTTTTTCAGACAAGTAATGAAAGTTTAGACTTTGGATTTATGCTTTTTGATGAGAGATTTGATTTGACAAAATTTAACAAATTAGCTGTGGACTATAGCTTAGATTTAACAGAGAAAATTGGTCAGAATAGGAGCTTGGAAGGTATAAGGGATATAGTTTTCAATCAGGAGAATATAAGGATATTAGATAGTAAGGGCTTCTTAGATTATTCTTCTATAGAGGATTATTTTTATGAGGTAGCTATTTTAAATTATTTTGATCAAGATAAAAATTTAAATAAATATTATATGGTGAATATTTATCATGATAGCTGGTTTACAAGTATGGGAAAATTAGACCTAGATCTTAAGACCTATAGTTTAACAGATAGGGAGATGGAAATATTAAGGGAAATTTTAAAGGGCTTGGGAAATAAGGAGATAGCTGAAAAGCTTCATATAAGTATAAATACAGTTAAGATGCACATTAAAAATATATATAAAAAATTAAATGTCAATAATAGACTAGCACTTTTAAGAAAATTAAATAAATCCTAATAAAAGATCCTATTTTTTCAATCTAGAAAAGATTAGGGTCTTTTCTAATATAACCCTTTGGGGTAGGGAAAAATATATGAATGGGTAATAGATTAAAATATACAAGTGTTCTATACTTAAGTCACAAAGATTAGAGGAGATGATTCTTTTGGATTTTAAGGCTAAGGTTACAGATGAATTGTTAAGGCTTATAAGACTAAGTTCCCCGAGTTTAGATGAAAGAAAGCTAGCAGACTATATAGTAAAGAGATTGGAAAAACTAGGATTAGAAGTATATGAAGATAATACGGGTGAGCTTATAGGTGGAAATACTGGTAATATTATTGGGGTGCTTAAGGCTCCTGGAAAGAAAAAAATCATGTTTAATTCTCATATGGATGTTGTTAGCCCTTGTGATAATGTAAATCCTCAAATAGATGGAGATATAATTAAATCTGACGGAAAGACAACCCTAGGCGCTGATAATAAGGCTGGTATAGTAGCTATTTTAAATATGTTAGATTATATAGTTGAAAATAAGCTAGATCATCCAGAAATATATGTTGTGTTTACAGTAGCTGAGGAGCTAGGAGCTTTAGGAGCTTCTAATATAGATTTAAAAGCTCATGGTATAGATTATGGCTTTATTCTAGATGGTTTTGTGGATCCAGGAATAGTAGCTTATGGAGAACCAGAGTTAAGTATTCTCCAGGCCAGTTTGGAAGGGGAGACAGGTCACCTTTTCTTTGATGTAGACAGTGGCAAAAATGCTTTCAAGGCTGCATCAGATGCTATGAGTAAAGTTTCAGTAGGTAGGATTGATGAGAATACCGTTGTTAATGCTATTTATGCAGAGGGAGATTGGACTATAGGAGCTATACCTGGAAAGGTAGTAGTAGAATATATTATAGCGTCATTTGATAAAGATGTGATTAAGAGGGAGATAGAAAATTTTAAAAGCAGCTTTACTGCAGTGGCTAGAGATCAAGGACTTGGTCTTGAGATAAGGGATCTAGGAAATGTCCCTGGATTTATTTTAGACAAGGATTCAATATATATGAGAGCTCTTGAAAAAGCTGGTGTCAAGGTAGGTTTGGATTTTGAAAAAATCAGACCAGTTTTTATAACTGATGCAGGTAACTTTAATAAAAATGGAGTTAAAACCTGTGTACTAGGAACAGGTGTAAGAGATGCCCATACTGTTAATGAATGGGTAAAACTTAGTTATGTATTTAAAAATACAGAATACTTAATAGAGTTGGTTAAAAATATAGATAGATTATAGAAAAATATCAGCCCTGCTTATGGAAGCAGGGCTGATATTTTTTTGAAGATAGATTTAAAGGCTAGCTAAGTTAGAGAAGTCTTTAGATATTTAGAAAACTTAGCTTTTAAATTAGAAGAAAAGTAGGAAGAAATAAGGAATTCTTTAGCATATAATTTTTACCTATAAGAATCATTACTAGTATAGAAAAACATGATTAATAATAATATTTATTTATGATAGAATTTTCTATGTTAGAAAAAATGATGAGGTGAGATTATGAAAAATAGAAAGATAGTGGCACTTATGTCTATGGTTTTAGCTTTGACCATGGTACTAACAGCTTGTGGCAAGGATCCTAAGTCTGTTGAGACTAAAGGCAGTGAGGAGAAAGCAGATGGGATCAAAGAAGAAATAGTTTATGCAATATGGAGTGCTCCATCAGGAGTATTTAATCCTATGGTAGCTGATACCCTATATGACAATACGGTTAACTCAGTTTTGTATAATGGACTTTTAGAATTTGATGAAGATCTTAACTTGAGCCCAGCTCTAGCTAAGGATTATGAAATATCTGATGACAATTTAAAGATTACTTTTAGTCTAAAAGATGATCTTAAATGGCATGATGGAGAAAAAGTTACAGCTAGTGATGTTAAGTTTACCTATGAGAGTTTGGCAAATCCAGGTTATGAAGGAAGCAATGCTTCTTTTGTAGAGTCTATAGTGGGTGCTAGAGACTATATGGATGGTAAGGCAGAGAAAATAGAGGGAATTAAGGTCTTAGATGAAACTAATTTAGAGCTTAATTTTGAAAAGCCCTATGCCCCATCTTTAATAGAGCTTGGTGGTACAGCTATTATTCCAGAACATATTTGGAAGGATATAGCTATTGGAGAGTGGATTAATGCTACAGAAAACTTACAGAATCCAGTTGGTACAGGTCCTTATAAGATGGAAGAGTTTAGGGACGGGGAGTTTGTAAAGTTATCTGCAAATGAAGATTACTTTAAGGGAGCTCCCAAGACACCATATTTTATATTTAAGGTAGCCAATGAGGATACAGCTCAGGCAGAACTAATAAATGGAAGTATAGATATAGCGGGAGTATCAAGCTCAAAACAAAAGGATATAGATTATTTAGAAGAAAATAAGATCAAGACAGTTAGCTACCCTAATTCAAATATTCAGTATATGGGTACAAACTTGAGAAGTGATGTCTTAAAAGATAAGAATATAAGACAGGCCATGGCCTATGGTTTAGATAGACAGCTTATGGTTAAGGAGCTTATAGATGGAAATGGTGTAGTTATAGATGCACCTATGGTTCCTAGTTTATGGTCATACCCAGAAGAAGGAGTTTTAAATCCTTATATTAGAGATGTGGACAAGGCTAGAGAGCTATTGAAAGAGTCTGGTTATGAAGATAGTGATGGAGATGGATTTGTAGATAAAGATGGAGAAAACTTAAAGTTAACTCTAACTTATCCTTCAGGAGATAAGGCTAGAGAGCTAGCAGCTCCTATAATTCAAAGTCAATTAAAAGAAGTTGGAATAGATATAGAGCTTGAAATTATGGAATTCTCAAGCTTGATGGAAAAGGTAGTTGGAAACCATGATTTTGATTTATATCTAATGGCCAACACTTTAGGTGCTGAACCAAATCCAAAGCCTACTTGGTATTCAGACGCTGCTAGTGATGAGAAGGGTGTCTATGGATGGAATATAAGTGGTTTTAGAAATCCAGAAGTTGATAAACTTCTAGATCAGGCTTTAAACACTTTAGACCAGGGTGAGCGAAAGGAAATATATAGTGAGTTCGCTAAGCTTATGAATGATGAGCTACCATGGATTCCACTTTATGTTCCTAATGTTATACAGGCCTATAATAGTAATTTGGAAAATTATAATCCAGGAAGCTTTAGAAACTTCTATAACATAGAGAATTGGGTAATTAAAAAATAATTAAAGCCTTCTTTTTAGAAGGCTTTTTTCAATAGGAGAATTGATATGAAGGATTATATATTTAAGAGAATATTATATTCGGTATTTATCTTGATAGGGGTTAGTATTTTAATTTTTGCCCTACTTCAGCTGCAGCCAGGAAATCCATATTTAAACAAGATAAGTCCTAATACTCCCAAGGAAAGAGTGGAGGAAATTTTAATAGAAAAGGGCTACTATGATCCACTCCATCTTAAGTTTTTAAAATGGGGTAAGGATGCTATAAAGTTTGATTTTGGCTATTCCTTAGAGTATGGGAAGCCGGTGAAAGAAGTTATAGGTCAGAGATTGCCAAACACCTTACTTTTATCTATTCCAGCACTTTTGATAGCTTTGTTTATTTCAATACCTTTAGGTATATATTGCGCCTATAGGGAAGGGGGTCTGGTAGATAGATTAGTTAACCTATTAAGTCTTATAGGTATGAGCATTCCAACTTTTTTCTTTGCTATACTTTTAATTAAAGTTTTCTCCTTTGATTTAGCTTGGTTTCCCATATCTGGGATGCAGGGATTTTCAGGGGGGAAAAATGAAATTGCAAGGCATATGGTCCTACCACTGGTGGTTTTAACATATTTAAATATTTCAACTTTTGTTAGATATATTAGAAGTGCTATGTTAGAGGAGTTGAAAAAGGATTATCTTAAAACAGCTATAGGTAAGGGGCTGACCATAAGAAAAGCCATATTAAAGCATGGGGGCAGGAATATTTTAGCTCCTATAATAACAATTGTATCTATGCAGATTCCAGCTTTGGTTTCTGGAGCTTTGGTAACTGAGTCTGTATTTATTTGGCCAGGCATAGGGAAGCTAAACTATGATGCTGCTCTTTATAGGGATTATCCTCTTATAATGGGACTGTTGGTTTTAAATGTTGTCTTGATCTTAATATCTAATTTATTGGCAGATATCTTGTATCTTCTGGTAGATAAGAGAATTAACTTGGAATAGGAGGCAGGATATGAAGAATAAGAAGTTATTTATAGGTTGTCTTTTTTTATTATTGGTTTTTTTATTTTCGTTTTTAGGGCCTCTTGTATATTCTATGGATCCAGATTATGTGGATCTATACAAGATTAGTACTGGTCCAGGACCAGGTCATGTTTTGGGGACAGATGAACTGGGAAGAGATATATTGGCTAGGTTGATGTATGGAGGCAGGGTATCTCTTGGCATAGGACTTATGGCAACTGGTTTAAAGATAGTTATAGCCTTAGTTCTGGGAATGTTAGCTGGGTATTACAGAGGAGCTGTTGACAACATCATAATGAGATTGGCAGATATAATAATGTGTTTTCCCTTTTACATCCTGGCTATATCTTTAGCTAGTATAAGAGGGCCATCAGCTAAAAATCTAATCTTAATAATATCAGTTTTTGGTTGGCCAGGAACAGCTAGGATCATTAGGAGCGAAGTTCTTAAAATCAGCAACCAAGATTATATAGTTTCAGCTAGGATAAACGGATTTAGCTCAGCCTATATAATTGGAAATCATGTTCTACCAAATATATTTAATAGTCTTGTATTGGTGTCAACTATGAGTATAGCTCAGGCTATTTTAATAGAATCTTCTCTTAGTTTTTTAGGTATGGGAGTAAGACCGCCTAGGGCTAGTTGGGGAAATATGCTTTCTTCTGCACAAAGTATGATGACCCTACAAAGAGAATGGTGGATTTGGTTGCCAGCAGGACTTTTTGTAATAGTTACGGTTTTAAGTATTAATCTTATAGGTGATGGCTTAAAGGCTAAAATGACGGAATAGAGGTGATATGTTTGAAGGAACTACTAAGAGTAGAAGAACTAAGAGTAAATTTAAAATCTGGCAGGGAGCTTATTAAATCTATAAACTTTGATCTTTATGAAAATGAAATCTTAGGTTTGGTAGGTGAATCGGGGAGTGGAAAATCCATTAGCAGTCAAGCCTTGTTAAGGCTTTTAGATCCTAGCTTATTTACTATAGGTGGCAGGATATTTTTTAGGAATGAAAACATTTTAGAACTTAGGGAGAAGGATATGTCTAAGTTAAGAGGGAAAAAAATATCTATGATTTATCAGGATCCTCAAATGGCTATGAATCCCTTAATGACTATATATGATCAAGTAGAAGAGCCTTTATTGGTTCATGGAAATTATAGCAGAAGTGAAAGGCAATTTAAGGTTAGGGATATTTTAGGTAGAGTGAGGTTAGATAATCTTGATCAGATCTTGAATAAGTATCCCCATGAATTAAGTGGAGGTCAGCTGCAAAGAATAATGATCGCTATGGCCCTTATTACAGAGCCAGATATACTGATTGCAGACGAACCAACAACTGCCTTAGACCTTACTATACAAAAGGAGATAGTTGAACTTATTGAGGATCTAGCCAGACAGATGAAAATGTCAGTTATATTTATAGCTCATGATCTAGGTTTGATTGCCGAGATAGCTACTAGAGTTTTAGTTATGTATAAGGGGGAAATTATAGAAGAGGCAAGGGTTTTAGAATTTTTTGATAGACCTAAGACAGAGTATTCAAAGTCTCTTTTGGCTGCTAGACCGAGATTTCTCTATAGGGAGGTGGATTAATGTTAGAAGTTAATAATATAGATGTAGCCTATGAAACTAGAGATAGGTTTAATAGGAAGTTTAAAATTAAAGTCCTTGAAGATTTTAGTATGACCCTGGATGAGGGAGAATCCCTAGCTATAGTAGGAGAGTCTGGTAGTGGGAAATCTACCTTGGCTAAGGCTATATGTGGCATTAATCCATTGGATGGGGGAGAGATAGTTTACAGGGGAAGCAGGCTTAAAAGTCTAGGAGATAAGAATCAGGATTTTCAAGTTAGAAAGGATATACAGATGGTATTTCAAAATTCTTATTCATCTTTAAACCCAAAACTAAAGGTTAAGAAGCTTATTGGTGAAATTCTATTACATCATAAGATTTCAACTAAGGAAAGCCTGCTTAAGGATACTATAGATATTTTAGAAAGCGTAAGCTTGGATAAAAGTTATCTTGATAGATATCCAGGTCAATTAAGTGGAGGCCAAAGACAGAGGATAAATTTAGCTAGAGGTTTAGCCGGAAGGCCAGAAATATTAGTCTTGGATGAGCCTACTTCAGCCTTGGACCTGGTAGTGCAGAAGGATATACTTGAACTCTTAAAAAAACTTAGGAAAGACTTTAATTTAACCTATATTTTTATATCCCATGATTTAGAAGTTGTCAGATATATTTGTGATAGGGTTATTATTATGAAGGATGGTAGGATTGTAGAGGAGGGCTTGGTTGAAGAAATATTTACAAAGCCCAGGGAAGACTACAGCAGAAAACTTTTGGCTTCAATTCCAAAGGGCCATCCCCTGGATTAGAAACTCCTTGTTAATAGTTTGGAAAAGATATACAATTATTGAAAAGGAGGGATAGTATGAAAAAAGATAAGTTAAGGACGGTCCTGGTGCTTTTTTTAGTGGCTATAATGCTTTTGGCTACTATTTTGCCAGCCTTTGCAGATGACTTTGTTAGTCGTGGTCAGGCTGTAAAGGCTTTAGAGGCCTTGACAAAAGAAAATGATAAATATAATTTGGAGAAAATTAGGGATCTTGAATTTAAGGATATAGATGGGAGTAGGGAAAGAGAAGCTATAGTTTGGGCTGGAGAGATGGGCCTTGTTGATGGAGTAGGGGGAGCCTACTTTAGTCCTGATAGACCTATAAGCCGAGAGGAGCTTTCACTTTTACTTTATAGGCATATGCTTAGGGCAGACCTTAATATTCCAATTATAGAGATCTACCAAGTTTTTGAGGATGAGGATCAAATATCTAGTTGGGCTAAAAGCTCTAGTAATACTATGTCTGTAATAGGAGTTATGAAGGCTAAGGAAAACTTTGAACCAAAAAAATCTATTAGCTCTGAGGAGCTAGATAAAATACTTGATAGCTATCTTAAGCTAGGAAAATAAAAAAACCCCTTGGGGTTTTTATTTTGTTCCAAATAATCTATCGCCAGCATCTCCTAGACCTGGTTCTATATAGGAGTCAGCATTTAATTTTTCATCTACAGCTGCACAGAAGATCTTAATGTCTGGGTGACTTTCATGAAGCTTCATAAGACCTTCTTTTGATGCTACTATGGAAAGCCATACTAGGTTTTTCACTCCGTATTCCTTAAGCTTGTCTATGGAATCTATGGCAGAAACTCCTGTAGCCAACATAGGGTCAAGGACAAATACCTCTGACTCAGTTATGTCTACTGGAAGCTTACAGTAGTATTCCACAGTTTTTAGGGTGGCCGGATCCCTATATAGGCCAATATGTCCTACTCTTGCCTGGGGCATTATATTTTGCATACCGTCTACCATTCCTAGACCAGCCCTAAGTACAGGCACTAGGGTTATCTTCTTTTCCTTAAGTTTTTTAACTGTAGCCTTGCTAACAGGTGTTTCTATTTGAACATCTCTTAGTTCAAGATCACGAGTTACCTCATAGGCCATTAGCATGGAGATCTCTTCTACTAGATCTCTAAAGTCCTTGGTATTGGTAGTCTTGTCCCTAAGTAGGGAAACCTTGTGTTGAATTAATGGGTGGTTGAATATAAATATCTTTTCATTTTGTATATCTTTCATAAATACCTCCAAAATCTACTAACTCTTCATTTTAACTATCTTTTCCATTATATATGAATATATATTTATGTAAACCATAAATTTAAAAAGTCCAGTAAATTTATATTTTGAGCCTATTAGCAAATTTAATATCTAAACTTTTACCTATGGTAATATCTGATAGAACATAAATATAGCTTAATTTTCAGAAAATTCTATTGACAAGCAATAGTTTTACCAATACAATGGTCTCACAATGAAATATAAATTCAAAGATTAGGAGAAGTAGACAGTAGTGAAGGTTATAGAGAGCCGGGGATGGTGGAATCCTGGTACTAGATGGCTGTTGAATGGACCTAAGAGAAGCAGTATGAAATCCTTGGGAGAGTATTACTAGGCCGATTGTCTTACGTTATAAAGACGGGGTATCGAAGGGAAACTTTCCGTACTCTTATGAGATAGCTAGGGGATTGGTCTAATCTTTTCTAGCTAATAAAGGTGGTACCGCGAATGCAGAGCATTTCGTCCTTGAGGACGAGATGCTCTTTTTTATTGGAGGTGTTTATATGGATAAGGTTTTAAGGGACTATGAGGACTACCACTTTGGGGACAAGTCTTTTATCTTTGAAAGAGAAGGTAAAAGCTACCTGGGCTCCCAGCCAGATCTAGAACTGAGGGGCTATAAGGACAGAGTGGAGCTGGATATTAGGGGGGAAAACCATAAGCTTTACCTGGACAGCCTAAACTACCTGGAAAACTTTTTAAAATCCCTAGAGGATATGGATGTTTTGGCAGTAGGTGGTTTTACCTATGAATATAAGAACTATAGGGATAGGGACTATGAGGATGGAGACTTTCCAGGCTATGTCTTTATGATCTTTACCAGCTACGATGTATATTCTGGGGGAAACTATAGGTCAGTGGGCAGGGAAAGGTCTAGAAGGAAGATTGAAGGGCTAGAGGATTTTAGTCTGGCCACTAGGAGTCCTGTAGATGAGAAAAATTTTAAGAACAATGTTCAGAAGATTTTGTCAATTATAGATGAGGACTTGGCCCAGGTGGTTATTTCCGATAGGCAGGTTTATGGCTATGAGGGGGATGACTACATTCTCTATAAGAAGATTAGGGACTTGAATCCCTCCCCTTATATGTATTATTTAAACTTTGGAGATTTCAAACTTCTTGGGGCTTCACCAGAAATGCTTTTTAAGGTTGAGGATGGTATGGTATTTACCTCTCCTATAGCTGGGACCAGGCCCAGAGGGTCTACAGATCAGGAGTTAAGGGAAAATATAGAGGAGCTTTTAGAAGATAAAAAGGAGCTTAGGGAACATGATATGCTTCTGGATCTGTCTAGGGAGGATATGCTAAAGGTTTCTGACCAGATAGAACTTCTTGCCAACAAGGAGATCCAAGTTTTCTCCCATGTTATCCACCTAAGATCAGAACTTAGGGGAAGCTTAAAGGAGGGGCTTGGGCTGGAGGATTTATTTAAGGTTTTCTTCCCAGCCGGTACAGTATCAGGAAAGCCTAGAAAAGAGGCCATGGAATTGATAGCTGCCTTAGAGAGGGAGCCTAGAGGCTTTTATGGAGGCTCTGTAGGTCTTATGGATTCCAAGGGTAATATGGACTTTGCCATAGCTATAAGAACCATGATATTAAAGGATTCTAAGGCCTATGTTCAGGGGGGAGCAGGTATAGTTAGGGGCTCAGAGGTGGACAGGGAGTATGAGGAAATTTTAAATAAGATGAGGGTTTTAGATGAGGTTTTAGGAGGGATTAGATGAAGGCGTATTTAGACAAGGTCTTAAATTATGAAAATCTGACAGAATTTGAAATGATAGGTGCTATGGAGGATATAGTGGACGGAAGGGCTACAGATAGTCAGATAGCTTCCTTTCTGACAGCCTTAAAGATGAAGGGGGAGAGTCTAGATGAAATAGTAGGGGCTGCTAAACTTATGAGGGAGAGGGCTAGGCCCTTGGAGATAGACTATATGAATTCAGTTGATACATGTGGAACTGGGGGAGATGGTAAAAACACCTTTAATATTTCAACAGTATCTTCCTTTGTTTCAGCTCCCTATGTGCCCATAATGAAACATGGGAATAGATCGGTTTCCAGTAAGTGTGGTAGTGCTGATGTATTGGAGAGGCTGGGAGTTAAGGTAGATGGGTCCTTGGATTTTGTAAGGGCTTCTATGGATAAGCTTAATATGGCCTTTCTTTTTGCCCCCAACTACCATAAGGCTATGAAATCAGTGGTGGGAATTAGGGAGGAGCTGTCTACTAGGACTATTTTCAATATTTTGGGACCCTTGATAAACCCTGCCAATCCCAAGGGACAGCTGATGGGGGTCTACAAGGAGGATCTGACAGATAAGGTAGCCTATGTTCTTAAGGAACTTAAGCTTAAGAGGGCTATGGTAGTTCATGGCCTAGATGGCCTAGATGAAATAAGTATTACTAGAGGAACAAAGGTCAGTGAATTAAAGGATGGCCAGGTTAAGAATTATTTCTTGGATCCTCAGGATTACGGCATGGCCTATGGAAGTTTAGAGGATATTAGAGGTGGGGACAGCTATGAAAACAGCAGAATCCTTCTTAATATTCTAAGGGGGGAAAGAGGGGCTAGAAGGGATATTGTTCTTTTAAATTCAGCTGCTTCTATCTATGTAGGGGGAGGAGCTTCTTCCCTTGAAGAAGGGCTTAGACTAGCTAAAAGGTCTATAGATCAAGGCTTGGCCCTGGAAAAACTTGAGGGCTTGGTTAAATTGTCTGGAGAGTTTTGCCATGCTGACTAGGATAGTGGAGGCTAAGAGCTTAAGATTAGTTGAAGACAAAAGACTGAGGCCTTTGGATAGCTTTGATCTAGGGGCCTATAAGACCAGGTCTTTCAAGGAGGCCCTAAGGGGAGAGGGACTAAATGTTATAGCTGAGCTAAAAAGGGCCTCTCCATCTAAGGGTTTGATAAATAAGAATATGGATCCAGTTAGGACAGCCATGCTTTATGATAGGGCAGGTGTTAAGGCCATATCTGTAGTTACAGAGGAGGATTTTTTCAGGGGGAGAAGGGAGTTTATAGGCCAGGTAAGGGCTAGGGTTGACAGGCCTATTTTAAGGAAGGATTTTATAATAGATAGCTATCAAATCTATGAGTCTAAGGCCTTGGGAGCAGACTGTATCCTACTTATAGCAGCTATTCTAGATGATGAAAACTTACTTGAATTTAAGAAGCTGGCCCAGAGCTTGGATCTGGATATACTTTTTGAAGTTCATACTAGGGAGGAGCTTGAGAGGGGACTTAGGCTAGGTTTTGATTTAATAGGGATTAATAATAGGAATTTACTTGATTTTACTGTGGACCTTAGGACTACAGAGAACCTGATTAAGGGTTTGGACCAGGATCTTATAGTGGTTAGCGAAAGTGGTGTAGGGACCAGGGAGGACTTTAGGTTTTTGGAAGATCTGGGCCTTAATGGAGTTTTAATAGGGGAGAGTCTGATGAGGGCTGAGTCCATAGAGGAGAAATTAAAATATTTAAGGGGGGATTAGGGTGACTTTGGTTAAGATTTGTGGCCTTAGAAGGCAGGAGGACATTGAATATGCCAATGAGCTTTTACCAGACTATATAGGCTTGGTATTTTACCAGGCCAGCAAGAGATATATAGATAAGGAGATGGCTAGGGAGATTTTGGCCTCACTGGATCCTAGAATTAAGACTGTAGGGGTCTTTGTCAATATGGACCTAGATGACCTTCTAGAAATTAGGGACTATTGCGGCCTTGATGTAATACAGCTTCATGGCAGTGAGGATATGGACTATATATCCCAGCTTGATGGAGAGGTTTGGAAGGCCTTTAAGTTTAGAACTAGGGAGGACCTAGATCTTATAGATGACTATAGGGTGGATAAATTCCTTCTAGATTCCTATAGTAGGGGAGAATTTGGAGGGAGTGGAAGAGCTTTTAATTGGGAATTTTTAAGGGGCTATCCAGGTGAGAGAATGGTTTTGGCAGGAGGTTTGAATCCTTCTAATGTAAAAGAAGCTATAGCCAGTGTTAATCCCAGGGTAGTGGACCTTAGCTCTGGAGTTGAGAAGGATGGTTTCAAGGATTATGGTTTAATGAAAGATTTGATAAATAAAGTTAGGGGTGATTAGATGGAGGAAAGATTTGGAGAGTTTGGGGGACAATTTGTTCCGGAGACTCTTATGAATTCTTTGGCTAGCTTGGAAAAGGAGTTTAGGGAGGCCCTGGAGGATGGGAAATTTTTAGAGGAATTAGATTACTATCTTAGAAATTACTCATCAAGGCCTACCCCTCTCTACTATGCAAAGAGGTTAACAGAGTATTTTGATAGGGCCAAGATCTACTTAAAAAGAGAAGATTTAAATCATACAGGGGCCCATAAGATTAATAATGTCTTAGGGCAGGTACTTTTAGCCAAGAGGATGGGCAAGAAAAATTTAATAGCTGAAACAGGGGCAGGCCAACATGGAGTGGCTACAGCTACAGTTGCTGCCATGATGGGTTTAAACTGCATAGTTTTCATGGGGGAAAAGGATATAGAAAGGCAGTATCAAAACCTTATGAAGATGAAGCTTTTAGGGGCAGAAGTTATAGGAGTTTCTTCAGGTAGTGGTACCTTGAAGGATGCGACAAATGAGGCCATAAGGTACTGGGTGGCTCATCCAGAGGACTCCTTTTATGTTATAGGTTCTGTTGTAGGACCCCACCCCTATCCCACTATGGTTAGGACCTTTCAGAAAGTTATAGGAGAGGAGACCAGGGATAGGCTTTTGGAACTGGAGGGGAGACTACCAGATTACTTGATAGCCTGTGTTGGAGGAGGAAGTAATGCCCTGGGACTTTTCTACCCCTTTATAGACAAGGATGTAAGGATGTTTGGAGTGGAGGCAGGAGGCTTGGGCATAGAAACAGGGCAACATGCTTCCAGTATAGCCAAGGGCAAGAAGGGTGTTATTCATGGAATGATGACCTATCTTTTAAGGGATGACTATGGCCAAATTTTACCAGCCTATTCTATTTCAGCAGGCCTTGACTACCCAGCCATAGGGCCAGAACACGCCTACTATCATGAAACTGGCCGGGTTCAATATGTTTCTGTTACTGATAAGGAGGCTCTTCAGGCCTTTAAGTTTTTAACCAAGATGGAGGGGATAGTGCCTGCCCTGGAAAGTTCCCATGCCCTGGCCTATCTTTTTAAAATGATTTCTGCTACCAGGAAGGATGAACTAGTGGTTCTTAATCTATCTGGAAGAGGGGATAAGGACCTGGCTAGGGTTTTAGACTATAAGGAGGAAGAAGATGAAGACTAGAATAGAAGCTTACTTTGAAGACAATAAGGATAGGAAGACACTGGTTACCTATATAAGTGGGGGAGACTATAGTTTGGACTTTAGCTACGACTTGATCCTGGAGATGGAAAGGGTGGGAGTGGATATAGTTGAGATAGGCATACCCTACTCAGATCCTCTGGCTGATGGAGAGGTTATACAAAGAGCCAGTCAAAGAGCCCTAGATAAGAAGGTTAATCTGGACCATATATTTGATCTACTTAAAAAGTTGAGGCAGGTTAGCCAGATTCCCCTGGTTTTTCTAGTCTACTATAATGTTGTTTATTCCTATGGTCTAGATAGGTTTATAGAAAAAAGTCAGGAGCTAGGCTTAGATGGCCTTATTATCCCAGACCTACCTCTAGAGGAAAGAAGGGAGCTTATAGACAAGCTAAGGGGAAGGCCCCTGGATCTAATTCCCCTGGTAGCACCTACATCTAGAGATAGGATTGGACCTATAGTTAGGGATAGCAGTGGCTTTATCTACTGTGTATCCTCCAAAGGGGTTACTGGGGCTAGAAGCAGTTTAGATAGTGGCTTGGAGGGTTTTATGAAGGAAGTTAGAAGGGAGACAGACCTGCCTCTTTTAATAGGTTTTGGAGTTTCAAGTGTTGCTATGGCCAGAGATATATCAAAATATTCTGATGGGGTAATAGTTGGCAGTGCTCTTATTGAAAGATTGGAAGATGGGATAGAGGACGGAAGTTCTCTTCTAAGAGTTAGTGAATTTTGCCAGGCCCTAAGAAGGGGCTTGGATTACTAGGAGGTTTATTATGGATTATGCTAGCTTAAAAGTATCTAGAGATTACAAGGAAGAGGGTTTTAGTATAGGGGATGTAGATCTGGCTGGTGATAGCTTTACAATTATAGCTGGACCCTGTGCAGTAGAGGGAGAAGCTGAGCTTTTGGAAACAGCCAGGGGGATAAAGAAGCTGGGCCTAAATTTTTTAAGGGGAGGGGCCTTTAAACCTAGAACCAGTCCCTATAGTTTTCAGGGCCTAGAAAAGGAGGGTCTTACTTTATTAAAGAAGGCCAAGGAGGAAACTGGTCTTAGGATCATAACTGAAATAGTATCAGTTAGGGACCTGGAGGATATTTTGGAGGTAGCAGATATTATCCAGGTAGGGGCTAGGAATATGTATAATTATGAGCTTTTAAAGGAATTATCAAGGATAGATAGGCCAGTTATGTTGAAAAGAGGGTTTTCTGCCAGCCTGGAAGAATTTGTCCTAAGTGCTGAATATATATTGGCTGGTGGAAATGAAAGGGTTATACTATGCGAAAGGGGAATCAGGTCCTTTAACAGCTATACTAGAAACACCCTGGATCTATCCCTGGTGCCTATGTTAAAAAGTCTAAGCCATCTTCCAGTATTTGTAGACCCTAGCCATGGAACAGGGATAAAATCCCTGATAGAACCTATGTCAAAGGCAGCTGTGGCCTGTGGAGCTGATGGACTTATAATAGAGGTTCACAAGTCACCAGCTCAGGCCCTTTGTGATGGGGATCAGTCCCTAAATCTTAGGGAGTTTGAGTCCCTTCTAGGATCTTTGGAAAAATTAATCCACCTAGAGGGAAAATCCTTCTGAAGAGAAGGGCCTATATCAGAATATAAGGATATAGGCTCTTTTTATGATTGGGATAAAATTAGGTTTTCTAGATTTTGTCTGAAGATTTGATTGTCTGAATCCTGCCTTTTCTTAAACTTGCTGTAGATCTTTTCCTGCCTTCTGACCTGACTTTTAACATGTCTTTGGTCCAGAAGAAAATCGATATTATCCTGATCTATTATCTTTCCAAATTGATTTATAACCAGGCTACCCTTGCCTATAACCATGGCAGCCAAGCCATAGTCCTGGGTAACTATAATGTCTTTAGCCAGGCAATTATTCATAATATAAAGGTCGGCAGCCTCCTTCATATTGTCTACAGTAACCACCCTTCCATAGTCTGATGAAATTACATGGTTGTAGTTTTTTACTATAATAAGCTCTAGACCATGTTTCTTGGCCAGCTCCTCCACTATAGATAGAACTGGAGAAGCATCAGCATCTACTAGTATTTTCATAGAATCACCTCCCTACTATTATATAGCTAGACTGTCTAGATTTATATAGCCTAGACCCTAAAGATAACTTCCCTTAAACCCTAGGCCCTAAGATATGATATAATTTATCTTAATAATAGAGGTGATTATATGAAAAAATCCTTAGTAATAGCTGAAAAACCTTCAGTGGGAAGGGATATAGCTAGGGTATTGAATTGTAGGCAGGATAGAAATGGATATATAGAAGGAGATAAGTATATAGTTAGCTGGGCCCTAGGCCACTTGGTTAGCTTGAAAAATCCAGAAGACTATAGTAAGAACTACAGGGAGTGGAAGATGGAGGATCTTCCCATAATTCCAAAGAAGATGGAGACTAAATTGATTCCTAATACAAAGAAGCAATTTTTCACCATTAAGAAACTTAGTGACAGACAGGATATTAAGGAGGTTATAATAGCTACAGATGCTGGCCGTGAAGGAGAGTTGGTAGCTAGGTGGATCATAGAGGGTTTTTCCAAAAATTATCCACTGAAAAGACTCTGGATTTCCTCTGTAACAGACAAGGCCATAAGAGATGGCTTTAAAAACTTAAGGGATGTAAGGGACTATGACAATCTATATAGTGCAGCAGTTGCCAGGTCAGAAGCTGACTGGATTGTAGGAATAAATGGCACCCGTGCCCTAACAGTAAAATACAATGCTCAACTGTCCTGTGGTAGGGTACAGACTCCTACCCTAAATATGGTCTATAAAAGGGAAGAGGAAAGAAGAAACTTTGTTCCCAAAGACTTTGCCAGCCTAAAGGCAAATGTAGATGGTATAGACTTTCAGTGGAGGGATAGGAAGACAGGCAATACCAGAGAGTTTAATATAGACAGTATGAGGGACTTAGAGAAAAAATTGAAAAACTCCAAGCCTAGCCTTAGGGACAAGAAGGTCAAGCTTAAAAAGTCCTATCCAGCCAAGCTCTATGATCTAACAGAGCTGCAGAAGGATTCCTACAGGATCTATAAGTATTCTGCCAAGGAAACCCTTAATATAATGCAGAAGCTTTATGAGGAGAAGAAGGCCCTAACCTACCCTAGGACTGATTCAAGATATTTAACAGAGGACATAGTTCCCACTCTAAAGGATAGGTTAAAGGCAGTTTCAGGAGAGCACAAGGCCTATGCCAATAGATTGAGTATGAAGTCCATAAAGGCCAACAAGAACTTTGTGGATAACACTAGGGTAAGGGATCACCATGCCATAATTCCTACAGAGGAGTTTGTGGATATAAATGAACTTACCAACAGGGAGAAACATATCTACAACCTAGTTGTTAGAAGATTTCTAGAAGCCCTGTCAGATCCCTACGAATATGAAGAAACAACTGTAAGCCTTGATATAGGTGGAGAAGAATTTACCTCAAAATTTGAAAAGCCCCTAAAACTAGGCTATAAGGAACTATCTGACAAGGAAAACCACCTATCCACAGGTGGATTAAAAGATTTAAAGTTAAGAAATCTAAGCCTAACTGTGGATAAGACTCAGCCCAAACCCTACCTTAACGAAGGTAGTCTTATAGGCTATATGGAAAATCCAGTAAGCTTCTTAGATGATAGCGAAAGGGACAAGGCAAAGATACTTGGGGAGATAGGTGGAATAGGTACTGTTGCCACCCGTGGAGATATAATAGACAAGCTTTTCAATAGTTTTCTCTTGGAGAAAAGAGGAGAGGATATAGTAACTACCTCTAAGGGCAGGCAGCTTTTACAGCTGGTACCAGAGGACCTAAAGTCTCCAGGACTTACTGCTGTTTGGGAGAAAAAGTTGGAAAAGATAGAGGATGGAAAAATGTCTAAGGATAGCTTTATAAATGAGGCTAAAAGCTATACAAGAGAGATAGTAAAGGATATAAATACCAGTAGTCAAAACTATGTTCATGATAATTTAACTGGAACCAGATGTCCTATTTGCAATGAATATATGCTGGAAGTAAAGACTAGAAATGGAAAGATGTATGTATGCCAGGACAGAAACTGTAAGGGCAGGAAGAATATATACAGGACTACCAACAGAAGATGTCCACAATGTATGAAGAAGATGAGACTTTCAGGAGAGGGTCAATCTGAAAAGTTCTACTGTCAATGTGGCTATACAGAAAGTATGAAGGAATATGAAAAGCTTAAAAAAGAAAAGAAGAAGATTCCTTCTAAGGGAGAGGTTAAGAAGTATCTTAAGTCTCAGGAAAAGCAGGATGACAATATAAATTCAGATCTTTTTGATGCTCTGAAATCCCTAAAGTTAGATAAATAGAGAGATGCTACTAGTAGCATCTCTTATTTTTGCTGTATATCCATTAAATTTTTAAGCATAATGGAAACACTCCCATCAGGGTTTACTATAAACTCAAGCTTATCCTTATCATTTAGGACTTCCACAGGTATTTTCATTTCAATACCATCATCTAGAAGAATTTTTTGGAAGGTAGGTAGCCTTCTTTCCAGCCCCTCTACCTCTAAAGACTTATCCTTTAAGCCCTTTTGGACCATTTCTTCTTCATAGGCCTTTTGAATATCAGGTTGGTTGTGGAAGGCCTTGTCCTTAACATCATCAATATCAATATAGCCCTTGGTTTCAACATTATCCAGGATAATAGAATTAACCTCAGCCATTTTATTTATGCTATTGTCATAGTAGTCCTTAACTATTTTTTTGCTGGTCTTATTTAAAAGATCTATTTTTTCCCTAGGAGATAGGGGCATGGTAATATCTAAAACATACTGGGATATTATATACTCTTTACCACCATTTACATTGTGTTTTTTCTCCTTGTAGAAAAACTCCTCAGTTTCCAAGTTATAGAAAATAAACTCATCAACCTTTTGATTTTCCGTAGGCAGGGCTGTCTTTTGCTTTAGGAGCCTGTTTATATTTTTTTCCTCATCATAGTCTATAGTGTGAATATAGGACATCTTGTAGTACATGTAGAAAATAGCCACATACTCCTGGCCCTCCCTGGTAAATCTTGTAATAACAAGATCCAAGGGCTCCATAGCATTTTTCTCCAATATCTCATACATAAAGTTGGCAAAATCTCGACTTCTTTCCAGAAAATCATCTCTTTTCCCCAGGTCCGAAAGGATAGACTTTACCCCTAGGTTACCTATGGTCTCAAGTTCTTTTTTATTCATATCTAAAAAGGCCTTCTCTATATGGGTTCCTATATACTCCTGAATCTCCAAATCATTAGGATGCTTAGCCTCAGAAAGTATAGGCATGGCCGTATTTGGATCTAGAATATGAACCACTAAATCATCTATATAAATCATTCTTATTCCTCCTAGTCTAATAAAATTATAGCATATAAAAGCTAGAATAAAATCTCATAAAAAAAGAGCCCTAAAATTAGGCCCTATCTACAAAATCCTTAGCATCCTTTAAGCTCATATGGCTGTGATCCCTAACAAGCTTAACAGCCTTCACTATTTCATCATCTTCCTTTAGATCTCTAACCCTTTCTAAAAATTCCTCATCATCCTCTAAATCCTTTGAAATACCTAGCTCTATAGAAATATCCATAAGCTTAGAATCCATTCGATCTAATTTTTTATCAAGTTTGTCTAGGCTGATCATAATAAGTATAAGCATTATTACTATAACTGAAGTATTCATAAAAAAACCTCCTAAAAAAAGATAGGCCCAAGGCCTATCTTTAGTATACAAGATAGTATTAAATATTCAAGCTCTTAATTTCATTGAAAATATCCTTATTTTCCTCTATGGTATCTTCACTACCTAGAACACAAATAAAGTCTTTCTCCATAGAATCTTTTAGGATAGGAGCAAAGGTTCTTAATTCCTCCAGGGAAGTATTAAGTGCCTCTTCCTTAATCTTTCTAAGTTCCTCTACTGTTACTCCATTTATATATCTATTTATAGCTATACTACCCTTAGCACTAGGAGTAAGAGCAGGGTCCATAGCCCCTAAAGCTCCTATTATAAAGCTAGTTAGGTCAAGCTCAGAAATCTCCATACTATCAACATAGGCAGCCATTCCATCATAGGTCTCCAAGGTCTTTACAAGATTTGGGTCCCTGTAGGATCTGGCATTTAGGTTACCGCTAGTTCCCATAGATACACCAACTCCATAGGCACCACCCTTGGCCCTAACCCTGTTATGAAGGTATTCACCATTTAGAATAGTTGTAAGAACATTTAGGGCACCATTATACTGGTGGCCTAACTTCTTAAAGTTATAGCCCTTGGCTACATATTGAACATTGGAAGCTGATTTGATAGCTTCATTTTTAGCCTCTTCCCTAAAGCTGTAGTCAAAACTAGGAAGCTTGTCTTCACTTAGTTTATCCAGGAAGCCAGGAGTCTTTTCTAGGAAAAGATCAAAGTCATCCTTAGAACCAGTAAATCCAACTATAAGATTATTTATATTAAAGATTTTATTGTAGACATAGTTTAGGTTTTCTATGATTTCATCTGCCTTCTCATCAAAATTCTTGCTTATCTGGGACAGGAACCAGTAGAAATCTAGGCCACTAGTCTTTTCATTGTACTTCATTATAGGAGAATAGTAGGAAGCAACTCTTGAAGCCACTATAGAGTTTCCATATTGGAAGATGCTCATTTCTATTCTTGAACGAAGCTGTTGAAGCAACTCCTTAATCCTCTTTTTATCAGTAAATTTAGACCTAAAGGAAATTTCCTCTAGTAGGTCAAAAAAGTCTCCAGTATTTTCTCTTTTTATTCTAGCCCTAAGAGCGAATTTAGGGAAGTATATATCTGGATCAGATTTATGACCATGGGCAGAAGCACTAAAGCTTATACCACCAGTGTTAATGTAGATCTCACTATCTAAATCACCATAGCCATAGTTTTCAGTATCCACATCTCCCAGCAATCTACCAAGCAAGCTAATATAAGGTATATATTCCTCCTCTATAATAGATGAATCAAAGATAAAGTCTATATAGGATATTCCACTAGTGAATACCTTGTTATGAAGAACTTTATAGCTAGCTTTATCTATAATATCTTGGTCAATTTCAAGGACATTGCTGTCTATATCATCTAGGGACAATCTAGGTAGGGTAAGCTTATCCTCTAAACTGTCATCAGTTAACTGCTTTTCTGTAAGGGCCTCATTCTCTCTTATTAATTCTTCAATTTCCTGATCTGAAAGCTCAGCCTTTAGATCATCTAGAAGTTTTCTAACCCTTTCATTTTCCTCTTTGGCAAGTCCCTTTTTAGGAACTACAGCCACTAGGGCAGCATGAGGGTTATTTAATATTCTTTCCTCTATATATCTTTCAAAATAGTCTGTATCAAGTTTAAGTTTCAGGTCTTCAAGAACCTTGTCATACTCTAATATATCAAAGGGACTAGCATCATAAAGCCAGGATTGGTAGGCATTCATAATGTAGATAAGTCCTTTAGTAGCCATGCCACCAGCCTCTCTAAGAGAATACTCTACAGAGTTTAAGCTAGCCTTTATTAATTTTTTATTTATACCTTCCTTAACCATCTTTTCCAGTTCCCTATAGATTATATCCTGGAATTCATCCTTCTTGTCTAGATCAGTGTTCTTTAAAACAAAACCTATAGATTCTTCTAGTCCACCAGCAGACATAGAGAAAAGATCCTCTCCTAGTTCTGCCTCCATAACAGCTTTCTTTATAGGTGAAGCAGATGATTCAAGAAGCATATCAGAAAGGATAGCTGACATTATATTGTCAACAGGATTCTTGCTTTCACCAGTTACAAAGTTTAAGGATAGGTAGGTCTTACCTTTTTCATCCTCATCATCAGCCAGATTATACTCCTTCTGGTAGTATACTTTTTGGGAGAAAGGTTCCTGCTTATCTACATGGGAATCTATTTCAAGATAGTCAAACTTTGAAAGATATTCCTGGTCAATGTAGGACAATTGTTGGTTTAGGTCTCCGTCACCATATATATAGATATAGCTGTTAGAAGGATGGTAGAATTTCTTGTGGAAGTTTAAGAAATCTTCATAGCTAAGATCTGGTATATTCTTAGGATTACCACCTGAAGAATGTCTGTAGGTAGTATCTGGATAAAGAGCCTCACCTATAGCATCATAAACCACAGTTTCTGGTGAAGAATAGGCTCCCTTCATCTCATTGTAAACAACACCCTTGTAGTCTATTGGGTCCTCCTTATTAAAGATTTCATAATGCCATCCTTCCTGCATAAAGATATCTTTCTTTTCATAGATAGCAGGGAAGAATACTGCATCCAAATAAACATCCATTAGGTTCTTAAAGTCCTTGTCATTTCTACTAGCCACTGGATATATAGTTTTATCTGGGTAGGTAAAGGCATTTATAAAGGTTTGCAGTGAGCCCTTGATCATATCCATAAAAGGTTCCTTGGTCTTATATTTTCTAGAACCAGCAAGAACACAGTGCTCAACTATATGGGGTACACCTGTTGAATCTGTAGGTGGAGTCCTAAAACCTATTGTAAACACCTTGTTGTCATCGTCATTAGCCAGGTGAAATAATCTGGCCCCTGTATTTTCGTGTTGAAAAAGTCTTCCTATAGATTGGATTTCCTTAATTTCTCTTTCTTCTATTAGTTTAAATCCATGATAAGTTTTTCCTGTTTGAAAAGTCATATAACGCCTCCTTTAATTACCATAGTCTTATAAGCATTATACCATAAAGTTTAAATCAATATCTGGAGTTATTTAATTTTACAAAAGATAAATAATTTTCAGAATATTTAACTTTGATATAGGCTTAAATAGGACCATAGATATTAATAATTGGACTCTAGTTTGAAAGGGCTATATATTAGAAAATGGATATAAAGTTAAGGATTTTATACAATAAGTTTAATAAAGGAGTGATAGGTGTGAAAAAAATTAAAAAGTACATATGTCTGACCCTTCTAGTTTCAGCTCTTCTAATGACTCTGGTAGCTTGTGGTCAAGAAGCCAAGGAAGAAACAGGCAGTGATAAGAAGGAAGAAGTAGTAGAAGATACAAAGACAGAAGCTAAGGAGCTTCCAGAGATTAGTATTTCATGGGGTGCAGCTCTTCATACAGCTATATTAGAAGCGCCATTAAATGAAATTGAGGATTTTAAGGAGATGGGCGTATATCTAAATCCCTTATCAGATAACAAGTATGAGCTAATCGATGATGGAGAAGCTAAGTTAATCTTAAGTTTCATGCCAAATAAGGGGGCATCAGAAGTAGCAACCTTGATGGGTCAGGGACATTTAGACTCAGCTATAGTTTCAAATACAGGTATGCTTACGGCCTATGATGCAGGTACAGATCTAAAAATATTAACTCCTTCCCATACCAAGGGAATTGCTCTGGTATTTCCAGAGGATAAAAATATAGAGGGTTGGCAGGCAGTGGAAGACTACATAAAAGGATCAGAGGTACCTGTTAAAATAGGCTACCATTCACCAGTGTCAGCACCAAGAATGATTATAGAGTCTGTACTAAAAGATCAGGGTTATAAGGTAACAGAAGACCCAAGTGATATAGATGCAGATGTATTGCTAGTAGACCTAAAGGGTAATAAAAACCTACTACCATCACTGGGAGCAGGTCAAGTTGATGGATGGGTAGGACCATCAGTTTTCCCAGAGACAGCAGAGAGCCAAGGATTGGGAAAAATAGCAGCAACTTTAGAGGAATTTCCTCCATTAGGAAAGTGGACAAATTTCCCATGCTGTGTTTTTGCAGCTAGAGATGAGGCTATAAATGAGTATAGAGATGAATTTAAGTCACTGGTAAAACTAATAGATCTTTCCTGTGATTACTGCAATGACTATCCAGAAAAGGGAAATCCAGCTATGGCTAAGTTAATGGGAGTAGATAAGGAAATTGTTGATTCAGTAGACATAAACTTTACTACAAATGCCTCAGAAGAATGGCTGGATGGTATAGGAATTTATGTTGACCTTTTAAACAGAACCAATAAGTTTGAGGGTAGATTGAAGGGAAAAACAAAGGAAGAAGTTATAGATGAGGTATTTGATTTTTCTCTAATAGACGAAGTTAAAAAATAAAGTAAATCAAAAAGTCTTCTATTTTCATAGAGGACTTTTTTTAAAGGAGGGCTAGGATGAGTTGTAACAATGAAAGAATAGAGGGGCCTAGAAGAAAAAATAAAAGCAGGAGCCAGGCTCTCAAAAGAGGACTTATAAGCACCATAGTTCCTATAATTTTTATTTTAATTTGGACTACTAAGGCTAAAAAGATAGATAATCCTATAATTTTACCTCCTCTTGATTCTGTTATATATAATTTCAAACACGCAACTGGTGATTTTATTGGACTAGGATCTATTCCTAAAAATATCTTAATAAGCTTGGTTAGAGTAGCATTAGGTTATCTTGCAGGAGTTATAATAGCCCTACCTCTCGGGATATTAATGGGCTATAGTGATCTTATTGATAATTTATTTAGTAGTTTTTTTAATATATTTAGACCAGTGCCAGCCTTGGCCTGGGTTCCTCTTATACTAGCTTGGTTTGGTACCAAGAGTCTGGCTACATTTTTCAATATTCCCTATGGGGCCAAGCAGGTTTTCTATGATAATTTTAAATTTGCAATGGTGGCTATAATAGGAATAGGTACATTTTTTCCAGTTCTATCCAGTGCAAGATTTGGTGTTAAGAATGTTCCTAAGACTCTTATAGAATCAGTTAAGGTTCTGGGGGCTAGCAATAAGGATATATTTTTTAAGATTCTTCTACCAGCAGCAGGCCCTAATATAGTAAGTGGTTTAAGAGGTGGTCTGGGAAGTGCCTGGGGTTGTTTGGTGGCTGCAGAAATGCTACCAGGAAGCTTATCTGGAGTAGGTTACCTTATTACCCATGCCTATGAACTGGCTCGTACTGATCTGGTAGTAACAGGTATAATATGTATAGGAGTAGTGGGAGCTTTACTGGACTACATATTTATTATAATAGAGAGAAGACGCTTTCAGTGGCTGACTAGGAGATGATCAGATGACTAAGAGTATAATAGAGATAGAAAATTTAAGTAAGTTATATGAGGGTAACAAGGCTGATCTTCTGGCCCTGGACAAGGTAAATCTCCAGGTGGAGGAAAATGAATTTATCTGTATAGTTGGACCTTCTGGTTGTGGAAAATCTACTATGCTTAGAATTGTTGCAGGCCTAGAAAAGGCCAGTAGTGGTAGAGTACTACATGAAAATAAAGAGGTAAAGTCAGCTACAGGTAAGGTGGGAATGGTATTTCAGAACTACTCTCTTCTACCTTGGAGGACAGTTTTAGATAATATAGCCCTAGGGCCAGAGATAAATAAAGAGGAGAAGAAGGCTAGGAATGAGAGGGCAGAGGAATATCTAGCCCTTATAGGAATGGAGAGCTTTAGGGACTCCTATCCCTATGAGCTTTCAGGGGGAATGCAGCAAAGAGTGGCTATAGCTAGGGCCCTTTGCAATGATCCATCAGTACTACTTATGGATGAACCCTTTGGAGCCTTAGATGCCCATACCAGAGTAATAATGCAGGAGGAGCTTCTGGATATTTGGATGAAGCATAAAAAGACAATACTTTTTATAACTCACAGTGTAAATGAGGCCATATCCTTGGCAGACAGAATAGTAGTTATGACTAAGAGGCCAGGAAAGATCAAGGAGATTATAGAAGTTGATATGCCTAGACCTAGAGATAGGGCTGATGTAAGATATGGCAGTATGGCCAATAGAATATTAAAGATGTTAGAAGAGGAGATGTAGGGAAGTCCACAGGGCTTCTCTTTTTTTAGACAAAGTTTGGTTTATTTAGTAATATAGGAGTAAGAAAAGAAATAGTTAGGTGATAAGGTTGAAAAAATCAAGGAAGAAATTTCTCCTACTTCCACTGATCTACCTAGCCTATAGTATTTTATTTGGAGCCTTGGCCTTTCTCTACAGGGTTCCTTGGTTTCAGGCTAGGGTGGATCTTAAGAAGTATAGGGAGGAAGAGGACAGGAGGGAAAAAGTAGCCCTGGTAGAAGATGGCTACGAGTCCTTTCTGACTAGGATAAAGATGATAAGAGAGTCTAGGGAAACTTTGGATATAGCCTACTACACCATGCATGATGGCTATACTACCAGAGTTTTTCTTGGAGAAATACTGGAGGCTGCAGATAGGGGAGTGGAGGTTAGGATCCTCCTAGACGGGGTTTTCCATAATTTAGATGATGAACTAGAGCCTCTAATAGACATATTTCAAAAGCACCCAAATATTGATCTTAAATTCTATGAACCCTTCAAGCTACTGGCTCCCTATACCTGGAACAACAGGCTTCACGATAAGTTTATAATCAAGGATGGAGAAATGTTTTTGACTGGTGGAAGAAATATAGGTGACAAGTATTTCCTAGAGGACTATGATAAAAAGGTTTATGATAGGGATCTGCTTATATTGGAAAATGGGCAGGAGGGGTCTGTGGTAGAAGATCTTAGGGACTACTTTGAAAGACTTTGGGCTTATGAAAATTCTCATGAAGCAAGGCCTAAGGTTAGGAGGGGCTCTCTAGATAAGTTTAAAGGCCTTAGGGAACTTTTAAGGTCCTCATCAGAAGATTTTAAGGAGGATCTGGATCTAGTCTATAATTTTCATAATGTAGATAATATTCACTTGGTCCACAACTCTTTGGACAGGGGCAACAAGTACCCTGAAATTCTAGAGCTACTGGCAGAACTTTCCTATGATTCTAATAGGATCTATATGCAGAGCCCCTATATAATACCTACCAGGGGAATTATGAAAAATATAAATCTGGATAAAATTAATCCAGAAAATATAGAAATCTATACAAATTCTCTATACTCAAGTCCCAATCCTTTTGCTTCTAGTGGGTATATAAAGGCTAGGAAGGATTTGGTGGATAGGGGGATAGATCTTTATGAGTACCAGGGAGATGAATCTATTCATGGTAAGAGCTATATATTTGATGATATATCTATGGTAGGGTCCTTTAACCTAGACTATAGAAGCTCCTATCTAAGTACAGAAACCATGGTTGTTATAAAGTCCTCTAACTTTCAGGAGGAGCTTTTAGGGAAGATTATCAAATCAGAAGATAGTTTTTCCAAGGTAAACAAGAACTATGACTATGATGGAGATTCTTCTAAGAAGGCTGGTTTTTTCAAGACCCTTCTAATAAGATTCCTATCTATATTTGCAAATATATTTAAATTTATGTTATAGGAGTTGGGGTAGTTGGCGGTAGAAGATATACTTAAAAATTATTTTGGCTTCAATGAATTTAAGGAAGGTCAAAAGGGCTTGATAGATAGCATTTTACAAGGAAGGGACTGTCTAGGGGTTATGCCTACTGGGGGAGGAAAGTCACTGTGCTATCAGCTGCCCAGTCTTTTGATGGAAGGAATTGTAATAGTCATATCCCCCCTTATATCCTTGATGAAGGATCAGGTAGAGTCCCTGGAGGAAATGGGGATTAATTCTACATATATAAATAGCAGTCTAGATTCTGAGGAGTATTTTAGGAGGGTGGCTGGTATAAGGCAGGGAGACTACAGGTTGGTTTATATTGCTCCTGAAAGATTGGATAGTGAAAGTTTTCTAGGTCTGGCCAGGTCTATTGATATATCTATGATTGCAATAGATGAGGCCCACTGTATCAGCAAGTGGGGTCATGATTTTAGACCTAGCTATCTTGAGATACCTAGATTTATAGAAAAGCTGGATTCTAGGCCAGTTATTTCATCCTTTACTGGAACAGCGACAGAGGATGTGGCCAGGGAAATAGAGGATATATTGGGTCTAAGAAATCCTATGATATCGGTTATAGGCTTTGATAGGCCTAATCTTTACTATCAGGTTATAAAACCTGTTAATAAGCAGAAATATCTTTTGGAATATTTAGATGAAAACTATAGGGACGCCTCAGGTATAATCTACTGTTCTACTAGAAAAACCGTAGATAGCCTAGTAAATATCTTGGACCAGGAAGGCTATGCTGTAACGGGCTACCATGGTGGTATGAGAGACTTGGATAGGGATAGAAGTCAGGATGACTTTATTTTTAATAGAAAGAGGATCATAGTTGCCACCAATGCCTTTGGTATGGGAATAGACAAGCCTGATGTAAGGTTTGTAATCCACTATAATATGCCTAAGAATATGGAGGCCTATTATCAGGAGGCTGGACGTGCAGGCAGGGATGGTAAGAAGGCCCACTGTATTCTTCTTTATTCCTCAGGGGATATAGTAAAGCAAAAACTTATAATCCAAAGTAATAATGCCCAGCTTGATAGGGAAAAAATTCTTTATGAGAATCTTCAGTACCTGGTGGATTATTGCAATACCAATGAGTGCCTTAGGAAAAAAATCCTTAACTACTTTGGGGAGGACTATAGGGAGGAGGGCTGTGGCTATTGTAGCAACTGTCTTTCAGAGTCGGAGATGGTAGACATAACAGAGGAGGCCCAGAAGGTTCTTTCCTGTATCTACAGGATGAATGAACAGTATGGAGTTACCTTGACCAGCCAGGTTTTAAAGGGCTCAAAAAACAAGAGGGTTCTAAGTAGGTCCTTTAATAGTCTGTCTACCTATGGCATAATGCAGGATTATAGAACGGAGACCATAAAGGAGATTATAATGGCCCTGGTTTCCATGGGCTACATAAATATAAGTTTGGACAAGTATCCAATCTTAAAGCTGACGGAGAAATCTGTGCCCATTCTCATGGGAGAGGAAAAGGTCTACCATAAGAAGGATCTTCTCTATCCACCTCAATTAGAAGAGGAGCCTGATTCAAAACTTCTAGAGGATTTAAAGAGCTACAGGGCCAAGCTTGCTAGGGAGAAAAATATAGCTCCCTTTATGATCTTTCATGATTCTACCCTAGAGGAGCTTTCCCTAAAAAAACCTAAAACTGAGAAGGAGCTTCTGGAAATCAAGGGTATGGGTATGGAAAAGTATAGGAACTATGGGGAGGAACTAATAAATCTTATAAACAAGGAGACCATAAATGAAAGCTATCTAGAAAGGTATTTAAAGAGCTATGGGGTTTATAGGAAGGGTTACTCCCTAGAAGAAATAGCAAGTAAGAGAGGCTTTACCAGCTCAACTATAATAAATCATTTGGATAAATGTGAGGAAATAGGCTATAGGATTGATTGGACTAGATTTTTAGACCGGGATAAAGAGGAAAAAATCCTGGATTTAATCAGGGAAAAAGCCTACAAGAGTCTTAAGGACTTAAAGGATGACCTGGATTCTAGTATTAGCTATGATGACATTAGGATAAGTCTTATAAAGAACAAGATTAGTATATAGGCACTTAGATTTCTAAGTGCCTATTAAGATTTACAGTTTTTTATCTACAATTAGAATTAAGCTATCTAAGGAATCATCCTTAATCCACATAAAAATCTTGTTTTCCCCAGACTCTAAGAAATCTTCAAGCTCTGAAAATTCAAGTTTCTTGTAGTCTACATAAACATTTTGCACCATACCACTGGAACTATATTCCACAGCCTTATCTTGTAGGTAGAGCTTATCCTTGTTAATAGGAAAACTTTTGTCCTCCTTTAACATGTCCTTGCCCTCCCTATAGATGAAAAGTCTTACTTCAGCCCTATCATCTTCTAGATCTAAAAGTTGTCCGGAGAAATTATAGCTTTGGGGATCTAATCCTTCTAGAACATCTAGGTTGGTAACCTTAAGTGGATTTCTAGGTATTATATTAGGTTGAAAAGCCCAAAGGCTTAGACTACCAACTATTCCAAATATTAGAAAAAATATCAGGCTTCCAAGGGGGCAGTCTGCCCTTGAGTCAAGTTTTATAAGAAATTTCAAGTAAAGCACTGATCCTATAAGACTTCCCAGTCCATTAAAGATACAGTCGTCAATATCAGTCATACCTAGACCAGTTATAAATTGTAGTAACTCTATAGCCAGGCTAAGAAGAAGTCCTATAAAAGTTGATCTTAGGATAGAGGGCTTTTTGGAATTTTTTGCTATTAAAATTCCCATAGGTATAAAGATTCCTATATTACCCAGAACATTTTTCAAGAAGGCTGATCCAGTCATATGGCCCCTTCTATAGTCTGTAAAGGCCAGTAAAGGTCTTAGATTAATAGATCTAAAGCCACCAGTTAAGCCGTTTTTAAAGATAACTATCTTAAGGAAAACCAATATGTAGGCTAGGACTAAAAATTTAAAGCTTAGATTAATGAGTTTTTTTAAGTTACTTTTATTGTTAGTATTCATTTTAAACCTCCCTTTCAAGTCTATCTTAACATGAATAGAGATCTTCAAGTCTTAAGATATTCTTAAAAAAACCCTGGAATTTAAAATTCTGTCTTATATTTTGACATGCTGAATTGCAATAAATAGTGCGACACTTAATTTAAACAATTAAGTTCGTGTAAAAAGCTTTCAAAAGCTGTATCAAATGCTAGACATTTTCTTGGTCTAACATTTATCTTTTTTAAAGACTCTATTAAATCTTCTTCATCAACTAAAGCTAAGTCTGTCTTCTTAGGATAAAATTCCCTTAACAATCCATTACTATTTTCATTTGTTCCTCTTTGCCATGCACTATATGGATCTGCAAAGT
>JASLIL010000077.1 GCA_030152145.1 Tissierellales bacterium | reverse complement strand
CCCATGGAGAAAAAAGATAAGATAAAGGACAAGGTAATAGGGCAGGTAGAGGAGTTTAAACTTTGCTCCCTATATATATTTAAGAACAAGGCTAAGGTAGCCAAGGTTCTAGTATACACAAGTCTCCAGCTAGGGTCACTTTTTCTTGTATCCTATTTTGTCTACAGATCCTTTGGTTTAAATTTTCTACCCATCAAGGAGATATTTATAATCCAGGCCTTAATCTATACAGCCTCCTACTATGTACCCCTACCTGGGGCAGTAGGAGTAAGTGAAAGTAACTTTCTTTCTATATTTTCCCTGGTCTACCCTAGGGAGGTTTTAAAGTCTGCCCTTATCTTAACCAGGGGTCTAAACTTCTACCTTCCACTGATACTGGGAGCTATAGTTATTTTACTTGAGAAAATAGTAAGAAAAAAATAATTCCAATTAAGGGCAGCCTAGATCTTTAGCTTAAGATCTAGGCTGCTTTTTTAGGCCTAAAGTTAAAGCTCTAGTATAGACTGCTTAAAAAAGGACCAAGTCCCCTGATACTGGAACTTGGTCCCTAAGAATTTTATAGGTTTTTAGGGCCAGTAGAAGTTTTCGCCTAAAGCTTATAGGTCAAGATTCATAAACTTCTTTATCTGGCAAACTAATTCTCTTTCCTCCTCAACTAGGATACCATTTAATTGAATTAGTCCCTTGGTATAGAGATTTATATAAAAGAAGTTTTCGCCTGTACCATGCTGCCTCATATCTGTGTAGAGACCTAGGATCAGCCTATCTCTTTCTGGCTCCAAGTCCATTAGGGCTGAAAAGTAGCCAATTTCTGCAGAAACTCCACTGTCGATTTCCACACCATCAATATTGGCTATTAGTATATCCGCTTCCTTTAGGTAGAGGTTATCAGCCCTGGCGATTTTTTCAGCAGTAATACTTTCATCATTTTCCTTCTTATCATTAATCCCCTTGTTCTCCTGAGGCAGATATAGATCCAGTTCAGGAATTTCAGTTCTTATAAATTTTGCTAGTTTTTCTGTATATTCAAACCCACCCTTGTTAAAAAAGTGAGATGCCAAATATGCCTTCATTTTACTCCTCCTTTTCTAGTCTATATTTATCCCAAAAATCCCTTTTTAATAAATTATTTAATTTTAAAAGGGTATATATATAATTGAATATATGATTAGGTAGGTGTTTTTATGGCTAAGTTTATAGAATTAGAAGAAAAAATACATTTGACAGAAATAGGAGAAGGTATAGAAAGCCTTGTGATAAATTCAAAGGTTGGCAGCATAGTAACTACTAGATCCAAGACAGATAATATAGAGATAGAAGTAGTAAAGAAGATCAGAACAGAGAAGGAGCTAGGCCCTGAAGAAGAGTCAGAGCTTTTAGATTCCTTGGAGCTGGTAACAAGAATATATGAGGAAAAACTCTTCCTATCAACAAATCTTAAGAAAATCTATGAAAATCAAGGAAATATAGACCTTCTAGTAGGATTACCAGAAGGGGTTAAAGATATAAATATATCTATGAGCATAGGGGATTTAAAAACCAAGGACTGTAGTGGAAACTATAGTGTGGACTTGGATATGGGAAATATAAAGTTAGAAAATATAAGAGGCCAGTTAAAGCTTCACACAGAGGTTGGAGATATAAAGTTAGCCAGGGTAGACCTAGTAGGCGAGAACTATTTGGACTCTAATATAGGTGAGATCAAAGCCTATGTCGATAGTATAGAAAACACAGGCTCCTTAAATGCAGAGGTTGGGGTGGGAAAACTTAAGTTTAGGATTCCTGAAGGAAACTACAGGATAAATACCAAGGGATTGATGAAGGAAAAATCAGAGGAAAGTCAGATTCCAACTATAAACTTAAGGACAAATCTAGGTAAATTAGACTTTAAGTATAGCTAAGCTTTTTTTCATAGGCCAATCTTTCATCTCCGGATTCTAGGTAGATGATGCCAGAGTAGCTATAGCCTAGTTTTTCCAGAACTCTTTGCATGGCCAGGTTTTCCCTGTGGGTATCAACTCTCATTAGGTAGATTTGATTTTCAAGGGAAAGTTGGTGGGCAAATTCTAAGAAGCTTACTGCCAGCCCCCTGCCTTTCTCCCTAGGGTCTATGGCTAGCCTGTGGAGAACAGTGTAGTTACCCTCATATTTCCAGGCACCTTCAATGTAATTGTAGCTAGGTTCACCATCAAAACTAATAGAGGCAGTGCCGATAATTATATTGTCTGGATTCTTAAGTATATAGCTGTAACCCTTGTCTATGTCTTCAGCTATTACAGCCCTATTAGGGTAGCCATCCTGCCACTGGTCTATGCCCTTTGACTTAAAGAAAGTCTTAGCGCTTTCAATTATTGTAAGTATTTGGTCTATTTGATCATAAGTAGATTTTTCTATAAGCATTTAGATTCTCCTTTATATTTACTAATTATATTATAACTTAAGATTTACAGAAATAAAACAGAGAGGTGATAAGATGAAATTACCAGTATTATTTATGGGCCACGGAAGCCCCATGAATATAATAGAAGACAATACCTGGACTAAAAACTGGTCCTATATAGGACAGAACCTAAATAATATCAAGGGGATAGTAATGATCTCTGCCCACTGGTTTACTAGGGCTACACTGGTAACAGAGGAAAGATATCCAGAAACGATCTACGATATGTTTGGTTTTCCAAAAGCTCTCTATGAAAAAACCTATGATGCTGAAAACAAGAAGGAATTAAGGGATAGGGTTTTAGAGCTAGTAGATGAGGCAGAACTAAACAGTGACTGGGGCTATGATCATGGAAACTATACCCTTCTATTTCACATGTACCCCTTTCAAAACATTCCAGTAGTACAGCTAAGTATTAATGGAGAGGAAAGTTTGGACTATCACTACCAGCTAGGGAAAAAGCTAAGACCCCTAAGAGAGGAAAATATACTTATTATAGGATCTGGCAACATAGTCCATAATCTAGGGCAAATGAGAGAGGGAAGGGACTATGGCTGGGCCAAAAGTTTTGAGAGAAAACTAGTCAAAAGTGTAAGAAGAAGGGATCTAGATGAGATTTTAAAAATAGAAGGAGATGAAAACTACCCTCTGGCAGTTCCCTTTACCGACCACTTTTATCCCTTTGTAGTAGCACTGGGGGCCAGTGAGGAAGAGGATGATATTAAGGTTATAAATAGGGACCAGGTAGGAGGAAGTCTTTATATGACTAGCTTTATGTGGGGCTTTGATAATTTTATATTTGAAATAGAGGACGACTCCCTGATTTAATTTAGGGAGTTCTTTCTTGTTTGAAAAACTTACAATAAAAAATTAATAAAAAAGACAAAATTTTTAACACAGGACTATAAAAATAGGCTATAATAGAAATTGATAATCATTATCATTAAATATAGAAAGGAGATTACAATGAAGGTCAAGATAATATATTGGTCAGGAACAGGCAATACAGAAGATATGGCCCGCTTAATAGAAGAGGGTCTAAAGGATAAGACAGATGATGTAGAGTTAATTGAGGTTTCAAATGCTGAAAAGTCACATGTTGAAGAAGCAGATCTAGTATTTCTAGGTTCACCTTCTATGGGAAGTGAAGTTATAGAAGAACAATATATGGAACCATTTGTAGAGTCAATTTCAGACATAGTTAAGGGAAAGAGAATTGGTCTTTTCGGATCCTATGGTTGGGGGACTGGAGAATGGATGGAAGACTGGGTAGCTAGAATGAAGTCACTGGGTGCAGAAATACTTGGTGAGGGATTAATTGTAAACTATAGTCCTGAAGGGGAAGAAGAACTTTGCAGAGAGTATGGTAGAAGTATCTAATGAAGGAGAAGCTATTGTGGTTTTTTAATCATATTAATTCTCTTTGTGATCATGATTATGGTCAGAAGTTCATAACCTATATGATAGCACCTGTTATTACAGGTATAAAACCAAGTTCTACTATAACCCTTAGGAATTGTAATCGACAATTATATGATTATTGGAAGTATCATTGTGATGATATTTTATCTAAATATAATTTAAATTTTATAGTTTTAAAGGAAGAGGAAAATTCCATAGTAGCCTTAGTTTATGATGAATCCAACCTTATAAGCCATTTAAGACTGGAGGACAACTACAGACTTTTGGAGGAGTATGGTTACAGCGTAAGTCTTGAACTTAAGAAAGCCCTTGATTGTCTTTATAGACGGGTTCAAGAGGAGTCCTTCCCCCATGAAACAGGTGTTTTCCTAGGAATACCCTGTGAGGATGTAGTAGGTTTCATAAATGAGGATAGGGCTATATATGATGGATATTGGAAGGTTTTTAAGGATCTGGAAAGATACGATTGTATTTTTAATCTCTACCAGGAGTCAAAGGAAATCTATATAGATAGCCTGATCCTTGGAAGGGAGCTGGATCTAAAGAATATATTTTTAGCTAGTAAGGAAAGTCTCTACGACTATTGTGCTTAAATATACCTCTTGGGGGTATATTTAGACTAGTCATAAATAGAGGAGTGATAGAGTGCATAAGTTTGATAGTAGGAAGAAAGATAAGTTAGATAATCCAAAACGAAGAGAGGTATTTCCACCTCTTGAAACTCTTAAGTATTTAGGACTTAAAAAAGGGGATCAAGTGGCAGATGTAGGTGCAGGAATAGGGTATTTTGCCTTTGCTGCAGCCCAGTATCTAGGAGAGACTTCTAAGGTTTATGCCCTGGATATATCTAAGGATATGCTAAATTTCATGGAAGAAGAGGCTGAAAGGTTAGCTATAAATAATATAGAACTAATAGAGTCAAGAGAGTATGACTTTAAACTTCCGGACAAGTCAGTGGATTTTCTTTTGATGGTAAATGTATTACATGAAGTAAGTGACAGAGGAAGATTTTTAAATGAAGCTAATAGGCTGCTAAAGCCAGGTGGTACTATTGCTTTAATTGATTTTGATAAGGTTCCAACAGAAGATGGACCTCCCTATGAAAATAGAATATCTCAGGAAGAGATAAAGGACCTGTTAGAAGTGTCAGGATTTACACTTTTGAAGAAGAAAATAGTTGATTCCAGCTTTTATATTATTAGCGGGATCAAGGAAAAAGAGTCTCTATAGCCAGGAGGCTCTTTTTTATTTCCCTGGATATGGGTATTATAGATAGTGAGCGAAGGAGTGATATAATGATAAAGGGACTGATATTTGATTTGGATGGTACTATTTTAGATAGTAAGGAAGATATAGCAGATAGTATGAACCTTGTTTTAAGGGAGGAGGGGCTGGCTGGCTATGACTATGAGGCCTATGGATCTATGATAGGTGGTGGCCTTAGAAATTTAGTTGAAAGGACCACAGCTTCTGAAGATCAGGTCTATATAGACAGGCTTTATTCCAGGCTACTTGAGGTTTATGCTGCTAGGTATAGGCAGAAGTCCAGGGCCTATGCTGGCATATATGAAATGCTTGATAGGTTGGAGAGGGAGTCTATTATTCTAGGAATTAATTCCAATAAGAAGCATGAATATTGCTTGGATTTAGTGGAGAGTGAGTTTGGGTCCTATGACTTTATAAGGGTTTTAGGCCATAGTGGAGATTTTGGCTTAAAGCCAGATCCTGGGGCTGCCCTGGAAATTTTAGATCTAATGGATCTTGATAGGAATCAGGTTCTTTATATAGGAGATTCAAATGTAGATATATTGACAGGACATAGGGCTGGCCTAAAGGTTATAGCTGTTAGTTGGGGCTTTAGGGATAGGAAGGAACTAGAGGAATATGCTGCAGATTATATAGTTGATAGTCCCAGTGAGATAATAGATATAGTATTATCTTCTGACTTGTAATATAATATTTAGGGCTTATGATTGTAAGTCCTTTAGAATAGTGATAAAATAGTAGTTCAGATATATATGAAAATTCTAAATAATTAGAAATTTAATATGAAAAAGAAACTGATGGAGGTAATGGAGTTGGATTTGAAATCAAAGATAAGGGTTATAGAAGACTTTCCTAAAGAGGGGATTAGCTTTAAGGATATTACTACTTTAATAAAAGATAAGGATGCTTTTAAAGAAGCAGTAGATCTAATGGTAGAGGATTTAAAGGATAAGGATATAGATTACATAGTTGGTCCAGAGGCTAGGGGATTTTTATTTGGTACAGCTGTAGCCTATGTGTTGGGGGTAGGTTTTATACCAGTAAGAAAGCCTGGTAAATTACCTTTTGATACTGTTTCAGAAGAGTATGAGCTAGAATATGGCACAAATAAGTTGGAAATGCACAGTGACGCTATAAAAAAAGGAGATAAAATAGCTATAGTAGATGATCTTTTAGCTACTGGAGGAACTATAGAATCAGCTGTGAAGATGATAGAAGACCTAGGGGGAGAGGTTGTTGCTCTTGAATTTTTAGTGGAGCTTGAATCCCTTAAGGCTCGTGAAATCCTAAGTGAATATGAGGTTAAATCCTTGGTTAAGTATGATATTTAAAGACTCTTTTTGGGTCTTTTTTTATTAATATTTTTTAAATGTAAAGAATTAGCATTTATCTGGGTATAGGGAATTTATGAGGAGAAAGTATAAAGGAGGGGGAAAAATTGGATAGAGATGAGCTGGTAGATGAAGTAGACCAGGCCAAGAAGAAAGATTTAAGGGAGAGGCTAGACAGGGCCAGGTCAGAAAGTGTAGAGGATATCTACCTTACTTTTGATACTTCAGAACATGGCTTAAAGGATGGGGATATTAAGTCAAAGGAAATACTTTATGGCTCTAATCAAATAGATGTAGGGGAGGAAGAGAGTCTATTTGATAGGATCAGGGAGGCTTTTATAAATCCCTTTACAGCTATACTAATAGCCTTGGCCCTAGTTTCATTTTTTACAGATGTAATTTTGGCACCAAGGGGGGAGAAAAATCCCTTAACAGTAATAATAATAGTTACTATGGTACTTATAAGCGGCATTCTGAAGTTTGTACAGGAATTAAAGTCAGATAATGCAGCAAAGAAGTTATCTGAAATGGTGCAGAACACCACCTTAGTGGAAAGAATAGGTATGGGCAAGAAAGAAATTCCCATGGAGGATGTAGTAGTAGGTGATGTTATCCACCTGTCTGCTGGAGATATGATACCAGCTGATATGAGAATAGTAGAGAAAAAGGACCTTTTTATAGCTCAATCAGCCTTAACAGGTGAAAGTGAGCCAGTTGAAAAGAGCCATAGGCCTGAAGAAGACCTGGAGAAGAACATAACTGAAAGTGAGAATATGGTTTTTATGGGCAGTACAGTTATTAGTGGTTCTGCCAAGGCTGTGGTTGTGGCAACAGGTAAGGATACAGTTTTTGGAAGTATATCAAAGACTGTAGCAGGCAAGACCACAAAAACTAGCTTTGAAAAAGGTGTTGATTCAGTAAGCTGGCTTTTAATTAGGTTTATGTTGATTATGGTTCCTATTGTTTTCTTTGTAAATGGTTTTACAAAGAAGGATTGGATTCATGCTCTTTTATTTTCCATTTCAATAGCAGTAGGTCTAACACCAGAGATGCTTCCTATGATAGTTACTACAACTCTTGCCAAGGGTGCAGTGGCTATGTCCAAGGAAAAGACCATAGTTAAGAATTTAAACTCCATTCAGAACCTAGGTTCTATGGATGTACTTTGTACTGATAAAACAGGTACCCTAACTCAAGACAATGTAGTTTTAGAGTATCACCTGGATATAGAGGGAAGGGAAAACCAGAGGGTTTTAAAGCATGCCTTTTTAAATAGTTACTTTCAGACAGGCCTAAAGAACTTGATGGACCTTTCTATTATAAAGAGAACCAGGGAGGAAGCAGAGGACTATCCAGAGCTACTGGGGCTGGAAAATATATATAAGAAGGTTGATGAGGTACCCTTTGACTTTAGCCGTAGGAGAATGTCTGTAGTAGTTAAGGACAGTAGCGGAAAGACCCAGATGATTACAAAGGGTGCAATTGAGGAAATGATATCAATTTCTGAGTTTGTAGACTATGGTGGTCAGATCAGGGACTTAACTGAAGAGATGGAAGAGAAGATCTTAAGAACAGTAGATGACCTTAATGAAAAAGGTATGAGAGTTATAGGAGTAGCCCAGAAAACAAATCCACCACCAGTGGACCAGTTTTCCATAGCCGACGAGAAGGATATGGTCCTAATAGGTTACCTGGCTTTTCTGGATCCACCTAAGGATTCAGCTGAGGCTGCTATAAAGACTCTTAGGGACTATGGAGTTACTACCAAAGTCCTAACTGGAGACAATGAGCTTGTAACAAAGAGTATATGTGAGATGATTAACTTTCCAGTAGAGAGAGTTATTTTAGGGCAGGAAGTAGAGGATATGGATGACAAGGAACTGTCTCATATAGTTGAAAACTACAATGTTTTTGCCAAGCTATCACCCTTGCAGAAAAGCAGGATAGTTACTATGCTAAGAAGCAATGGCCACACTGTAGGCTATATGGGAGATGGTATAAATGATGCTCCAGCCATGAAGGCTTCTGATACTGGAATATCTGTAGATACAGGGGTAGATATAGCCAAGGAATCAGCTGAGGTTATACTTTTGGAGAAGGATCTGGAAGTTTTAGAAAAGGCTATAGTTGAGGGAAGAAAGACCTATGGGAATATGATCAAGTACATTAAGATGACAGCCAGTTCTAACTTTGGTAATGTATTTTCAGTTCTTATAGCCAGTGCCTTCCTTCCATTTTTACCAATGGAACCTATACACTTGATCCTATTAAATTTAATCTATGATATATCCTGTATAGCTATTCCTTGGGACAATGTAGATGAGGATTACCTTAAGGTTCCTAGGAAGTGGGATGCAGGTTCCATAAAGGAATTTATGCTTATTATAGGACCTACTAGCTCTGTTTTTGACATAGTGACATATCTTCTTATGTTCTTTGTAGTAGCGCCAAATATGCTGGGAGTTAGCTATGGACAGATAAGTGATCCGGCCTTAAAGGCTCAGTTCATATCTATATTTCAATCAGGTTGGTTTATAGAGTCTATGTGGACTCAAACCCTGGTTATCTATATGCTTAGAACATCTAAGAAGCCTTTTATAGAAAGTCATGCTTCATCAGAACTAGCAGGCCTTACTACCATAGGAATCTTAATAGCCACTATAATACCTTTTACAGGTTTGGGTAGGACCATGGGACTAACAAGTCTACCATTTTCCTACTTTGGCTGGTTGTTCTTAATTTTAGCAGGCTATATAGTTCTGGCAAGTTTAGCTAAGAAAATATATTTAAGGAGACATGAGGACTTACTTTAGTGTCTTTGAAAAAATCCTAAATTTATGTATAATAAGTGTATTACATAATTAGGAGGAAATATATGTACGAATATACAACAAGTGGAGTATGTGCTAGGACCATATACTTTGATGTAGAAGATGATAGACTAAAAAATGTTGAGTTTGTAGGGGGCTGTCATGGAAACCTCCAGGGAATTAGTGCCCTGGTAGAAGGCATGACGGTTGAAGAGATAATAAAAAAACTATCTGGAATAAAGTGTGGGGGAAAGATGACATCTTGTCCAGACCAGTTAACCTATGCTCTTTTAAGTCTATATGAACTAGAAAAATAAGGAGAGGCCAGGCCTCTCCTTTTTAAAAGGTGGTTTTATGTATATTATTGGCATTTTAGGAAGTATAGTTCTTTTGTTTTTTATAGTAACAAGCCTATCTCCTAAGCCTATGGCCAGAATACTCTATAGGCTTTTTGAAGGAGGAGTTCAGGTAACTCCCCCAGACTATAATGAAAAATATCAGACTTTAATTATAGACAAGGATCTTAGCTATAGGTCAGATAAGCCCTTAAATAGCTTTGATATATATAGGCCCAAGGGAGAGGAAAAACTAGCCCCTATAATATGGGTTCATGGTGGAGCTTTTGTGGCAGGAGATAAGGAGGACATACTGCCCTATGGAGTTCAACTGGCCTATGAGGGCTTTGTTTTTATAAATATGAACTACGACCTGTCCCCATCTAGTAACTATCCCAGCCCCTTGATCCAGCTGGATCAGATGATGGCTGAGCTAAAAAACCTAGACTCCTATAATCTAGACTTGGATAGGATATACCTAGCTGGTGATTCGGCAGGGGCCCATATAGTCAGTCAATATGCTAATATCCTAGTAAATCCAGACTACAGAAGATCCATGGGCCTGGACCTGGGGACCTATAAGATCAGTGGGCTACTACTTTTTTGTGGGGTATATGATGGCAGCTCTTTTTTAGACATGAGGGGAATCTTAAAAAAACATGTAGCTCATAAAATAGGTTGGGCCTATTTTGGCAAGAGGAACTGGGTGGATATGGAAGTTTTCAAGGATCTATCCCTTATAGACAGGATAGATAAAAACTTTCCAAGAACCTTTATTACTGATGGCAACAGCCTTACCTTTTACAAGCAATCCTATGCTATGGCCAAGGCCCTAGATAGCTTAGGTGTAGAGAACACTCAAGTTTTCTATAGTAAGAAAAGAAAGCCCATTATCCATGAATATCAGTTTAATATGGAATCTCAAGAGGGAAAGAATACCTTTAAGAAGGTCCTAGAGTTCCTAGAAAAAGATTTGACATAGTTAAAAAGATGGGCTATACTGGTAAACATAATTTAATAAAACCTCACTTTCACAGGTGAGGTAGAGGCGCGGTATTTAACAGTCTGTATTGGAGCGAGAGTAAGCTAGGATAGTACAGAGAAGGGGATATCGCCGAAGTGGACAATATAACTCATATATTATCTGCTGGGTCTGTGGTGAAGAACTACAGGACTGTCTCAATAAACTCCCAGTTTATTGAGTGTGCTATCTCAACAGGGGAAAAGTGGAGGTGTCTTTTATTTTTGTATTCAAATACCTAAGATAACCTTAGGTATTTTTTTATTACTTGGAGATAGCTAAATATTATATATTTAGGAGGATTACTATGAAAAAATTATTTAAGTTATTGGCTTTGGTGGCCTTATTAGGGGCTTTATTAACAGGATGTGGACAAAAAGAGGGTAAAAACCTGCTTAAGGTGGGCCTAGAGTGTGCTTATCCACCCTTTAATTGGACCCAGATAGACGACCGTAATGGAGGAGTAGAAATAATAGGCAGTATGGAATATGCAGGTGGCTATGATCTTGAAATAGCCAAGAAGATAGCTAAGGAGATGGGTAAGGAATTAAGGGTTGTAAAGATAGAGTGGGATGGACTAGTACCAGCCCTAAACTCAGATAAGATTGATCTAATAATAGCAGGAATGTCACCAACAGAGGAGAGGAGAAAGGCTCTAGATTTCTCTAAGCCCTACTATCATTCAGACCTGGTTATGGTAGTGGATAGGGAAGGAGATTTTAAGGATGCAAGGACCTTAGAAGACTTTAAAAATGCCAGGGTAACAGGTCAATTAAATACCTTTCACTACAGTGTTATAGATCAAATTCCTGGAGTTGTAAAAAATACAGCCATGGAGAGTTTTACTACCATGAGGGTTGCCTTGGAATCAGGTATGATAGATGCCTATGTATCAGAAAAGCCTGAAGCTATAAGTGCTGAGAACAATAATAAGAGATTTAAGATGATAGAACTTGATCAGGGTTTCAAGGCAAATACTGACGATCTGTCTATAGCAGCAGGCTTGAAAAAAGGAAGTAAGCTTATGGAAGAAGTTGACAGGGCCATAGAGAAAATTTCCAAAGAGGAAAGAGAAGAGCTAATGGAAAAGTCTGTGAAAAACCAGCCAGCTGGTAATTAGGAGGTGGGAAGATGAGTTTTTATTGGTTACTTAAAATATTTAAGGAAAATTGGCCTATGTTTCTTAGAGGAGCAAAAACCACCCTCTATATAGCACTAGTAGGAACTATACTGGGGAGCATCATAGGACTTTTGGTAGGTCTAGTAAGAACCCTACCAAAGCCCCAGAATAAGCTTAAGGCTGGATTTTTAGGACTGGTAAATATAGTTTTAAATATCTATATAGAGCTTTTTAGGGGCACACCTATGATTGTTCAGGCCATGGTTATCTACTTTGGATTTGACTTGGACAAAATGTTTGCAGCCATCCTTGTAGTTTCCATAAACACAGGGGCCTATATGGCAGAAATAGTTAGGGGAGGAATCTTATCAGTGGACAAGGGTCAGTTTGAGGGAGCCAAGGCCTTGGGCATGAGTCACATGAAAACTATGAGATATGTAGTCATACCTCAGCTTATAAGAAATATACTGCCTGCTACAGGAAATGAGTTTGTTATAAATATAAAGGATACTTCAGTTCTAAATGTAATATCAGTAACAGAGTTATTTTTTCAAAGTAAGTCAATAGCTGGTAATAATTTTAGGTATTTTGAGTCATTTTTTATAGCATCAGTGATCTATCTTATAATGACTCTTACTGTAACTAAAATTTTAAGGTTATTGGAAAAAAAGTTGGACGGAGACAGTTCCTATGTAATGATGGGAAACTAAAGAGGAGGACTTATACTATGGAAAAGATATTGGAAGTCAAAGCTTTAAGAAAGAACTTTGGAGGCAATGAGGTTTTAAAGGGAGTGGATCTTTCTATAGATAAAGGAGAAGTTCTATCTATTATAGGTTCCTCAGGAAGTGGTAAATCAACACTTTTAAGATGCCTTAACCTTTTGGAAGCTCCCAGTCAGGGGGAAATTATCTATAGGAATGAGAATATTTTGGAAAAAAACTATGATCTAAATAAGTTTAGGCAGCATTTTGGAATGGTCTTTCAATCCTTTAATCTTTTTGAAAACCTAAATGTTTTAAATAACTGCACCCTGGCCCAGAGAAAGGTTTTAGGAAGAAGCAAGGAGGAGGCTGAAAGAATAGCCCTTAAATATCTTAAGCAAGTGGGCATGGAAGCCTATGTAAACGCCTATCCTAAGCATCTGTCTGGAGGCCAAAAGCAGAGGGTTGCTATAGCAAGGGTTCTCAGTCAAGAACCAGACATGATTCTTTTTGATGAACCAACATCGGCTCTAGATCCAGAAATGGTAGGAGAGGTTTTGGAGATCATGGCCAGTCTTGCCAAAAGTGGCCTGACTATGATAGTAGTAACCCATGAAATGGGTTTTGCCAGGGAAGTATCTGATAGGGTTATATTTATGGACGGGGGAGTTGTTTTAGAGGAAGCCAGTCCAGAAGAAATGTTTACAAGGCCCAAGGAAAAGAGGACCAGGGAATTTTTAAATAGAGTTTTAAATTAAGACTAGCTGCCCTAGGGTGGCTAGTCTTAATTTTTATTGCTTTAAGAATGTAAACTAGAGCTTAGATAAATATTAAAAATATTCTAAAAAACAGGGGCAATTGGTAAAAATTAACTGTTCAAAAGCCAGTCTATAGATTAGAATAGACTTGTAACAAAATGTTTGAAAATAAACTGGCTGAAGAAATAAAATTTTATATAAAAGACAAATAAATGTAATAAGATTCACAAAATTCTTCTTAAGCTTTCCTTAGTATATACGATATATATGTAGAGGGAGGAAGTATAATGAATAAAATAGTAAGAAATCAATCTATAATCAACTATCAAAGAGATTTAAAAACTAATGGTACAAAAAGTGAAGTTACAAAAAGTGATAATTATAAAAAAAGAGATTATTTTGAAATGTCAGAAGAAGGAAGGGTATTATTTTCTATGATGAAGGATTTAAAAAAGATGGGTTACGACTTTAATAGGTTGATGGATATACATGAAAAAGCCTATAGGCAGGCACCTACAAAAGAGGAGAATGATTATTATTGGGAGGCTCGGAAAGCTAGTAAGGAACTGGACCTTTATGAGAGGGACAGGAAGGAGACACTTGAGTTTCTGGGACAAAATCAGAGGATACTAATGAAGATGAATTTAAATTTGCCCTTGACTGTAGATGAGCTTGATCTTATAAAGGATAGTCCTATACTGGACCAAGAAATAAAAATTCAAAATAAATTAGTAGAGATCTTAAAATAGATGTCTCTATTAGTTTATTTACATATAAGACTTAGGATCTAGCTAGAAAAACTAGCTAGTTTTTCTTGTTCTAAAGTTAGGCTGGATTAAGAAATCCTTAAGAATTATTTAAGTTTTAGGACAGATATACTTGTTATAATAGAGTTATAAATATATTTGAAGGACTGATAAGATGAAGAAATTATTGGTAGCTCTACTTATAGTAGTATCACTGGGCTTATTTTATAAACTTGGAATAGACACTAGTTTATTGGCAGAGGATAAGGGCATATCTATCCTAGTAGATCCAGGTCATGGGGGAAAGGATCCAGGGACTATTGGCCTAGATGGAAGCTATGAAAAGGATCTAAGCTTGAAAATCGGACTTAGACTAGGGGAAGAGTTGGAAAAAAATGGCTATAGGGTTTCCTATACTAGAAGGGAAGACCTAGCTTTAAACCCTATAGATCGGGTAAAAATAGCCAATGACTTAGGAGTGGACATGATCCTAAGTATCCACTGTAATGCTACTGAAAAAGATCCTTCTGTTAGGGGGGCCCAGGTTCTATACTATCCGTCTTCAAATAATAGGGACCAGGCCCAAGTTCTACTGGATGAAATTATTAGGGGAACTGGTGCCCTTGATGGAGGGGTGGTTGAAAGAAAGGATCTGATACTTTTAAACCAGTCAAAGATGAAGTCCTTTATAGTTGAAGCAGGATTTTTGACTAATAAGAAGGACCTGAGGAAGTTGGAAAGCTCTATTTATAGGGAGAAATTAGTAGCTTCTATAGTAAGGGGAGTAGATGAGATCTACAGATAGCTTGAAAGAAATTTTGGCTATCTTTTTTTATGGCCATTTAAGGCTTTTCTAGGGCCAGTATTTTCTTTGAAAATTTTAAAATAAAGATATATTTGACTTCAAGTCTGGATAAATAATGTATAATATATAGAGGCAGGAAAGCCTTTTATACCATTAAATTAGTAGGGAGGGTAGACAATAAAAATATAATACTAATAGAGTTTGGAGGAATAAAATTGACAAAGAGTTTAATTAGTCCAGAAAATACCTGGGTCTTATTTGCCATATTAACAGGAATAGTTGCCCTTAGTATTTACCTAGAACAGGAATACAAGTGGGCCAACAAAATCACAGGTTCAGTTATAGCTCTTATTATAGCTATGACCCTATCAAATCTTAAGGTAATACCCTTGGAAGCTGTGGCCTATGATATTGTTTGGGATTACATAGTACCCCTTTCAATACCCCTGCTTCTTTACCATGCCAATATAAAAAGGATTTTCAAGGAAAGTGGCAGGCTTCTGCTTATCTATATGATAAGTGGCTTGGGTACTGTTTTAGGCGCTATAATAGCATTTTTCTTATTTAGGAATAGAATACCTGAAGCCTATAAGGTGTCAGCTATGATGACAGGATCTTATACTGGTGGAGGCTTGAACTTTGTAGCCATGTCAAAGGATTTTAAAGTTGGTGGAGATCTGGTATCAGCTACAGTAGTAGCAGACAACCTATTGATGGCCCTATACTTTTTCTTCTTGATGGCAGCTTCTGGCATGAACTTTTTCCTAGATAGGTTTAAGCATCCAATAATAGATGAAATGGATAAGAAGGGAAGGGAGTCTACTGGGAAAAAAACCAGGGCAGCAGAATTTTGGACGGCTAAGAATATATCCTTAAAAGATATAGCCTTTTCTATAGGAATAGCCTTTGCCATAGTTGCAGTTTCCATGGAGCTATCATCCTTATTTAAGTCTATAATTCCTACAGGAAACTTATTTTTAAACCTAATAAATGGTTTACTAGGCAATCCATTCTTGATAATGACTACAGTAACCATGGTTCTTGCCAGTGTCTTTGAAGAGTTTTTTACAGGCTTAAATGGGGCCCAGGAAATAGGATCTTATTTGATCTATATCTTCTTTGCTGTTATAGGAATACCAGCTTCAATACCATTGATTATAACCAAGTCACCAATATTACTGCTTTTCTGTGGTCTAATAGTCCTGGTAAACATGCTAGTAACCTTTGGATTTGGCAAGCTTTTAAAGTTTAATCTAGAGGATATGATTATAGCATCAAATGCCAATATAGGAGGGCCTAGTACAGCAGCAGCCATGGCTATAGCCAAGGGTTGGGAAGTTCTTATAGTACCTTCTGTCCTAGTAGGAACCCTAGGCTATGTTATAGGAAACTACTATGGAATATTGGTTGGAAATATTCTACAAATGTTTTAACTTGACAAGTAGGGTCAAAGACAATAGAATATTAATTCAATATTATTTTAAGTTGGGACGAGAAGATAGACTGGGAGACGGATTTTCAGCCTACTTTTAAGACTGGGGCTATATTTAAAGGGGACTATTTCAATTTGAAATAGTCCCCTTTAGTTTCTAGAAGGAAAGTTGATCTAGTAAGGCTCCCTTGGCCCCTCTATTCCTTTTATCAAGCTCAGTTTCTCCTGTAAGTTCAACCTTTACCAGGTAGTCCTCCTGGTTTAGGTTTATACCTATAACTCCCATAGCATTTCTTTTTTGCTTGGATATTTCATGGATATTAAATCTTATAAATCTTCTATTGTGGGTAGTTAAAACTATTTCCTTAAGCTCCTCATCAATAGGACTAACATCCAGTAGTTTGTCATCATCATTTAGCTTGGTTGCTAAGATCTGCCTTCTTATAGTATCGAATTCTTCAAAATCCACTCTCTTAACCAGGCCTAGTTTTGTAGTAAATAGAAGTTCTCTTCCAGCTAGGTTTTCCTTGGAATCCAGATGGAGTATAGTAAGGCTATTATCAAGAGGAAGGCCCCTATCCTTCATTTTGGAAACAGGTAGATCTTCGATCTTTATCTGGTAGAAGTTACCATCATCAGCAAAGTAGCAGATGTTGTCAGTATTTTTTAGCTTAACTATATGACTGTAGGATTCTAAGGTTTCCTCATTAGACCTTACATAGCTTTGCTCATCAACAACCTTTATATAGTTAAACCTATCAATCAAGGCATAGACATCTTCTACTATAATTTCTTCCTTGTAATCTTCTTCTTCATCAATTTGTGAAATCTTGGTTCTTCTTGGCCTAGAGAAGTCTTTTTTTATAGTCTCCAACTCCTCTATGGCATAGTCAACCAAGGAATCCCTATCTCCCAAAAGCTTCTTAAGTTCAGCTATTTTTTCCTCTATCTTCCCTAGCTCTTCCCTAAGTAGGTCAAGCTCTAGGCCCACCAGCTGTTGAAGCTGCATTTTCATTATGGCTTCAGCCTGAATCTTAGAAAAGTTAAGGCTGGAGGCTGTTTTTCTAGAAGCCTTGGACTTAAACTTTATAGGGTCAGTGTCCCCCTTAACCAGGCAATTAAAAACATCTTTCTTAGTCTTACTGCCCCTTATTATTTCTATTATAAGATCTATAAGGTCATAGGCTCTTATAAGGCCAAGCTTAATTTCCTGATCTTTTTCTAGGTTTCTAAGGTCATAGCTAAACTCTCTTCTATAGGACTCCAGCAAGAAATCACTATAGTGTCCTATCATTTCCTTTAGGGATAGGACAACAGGCTTATTTTCAAATATAGACAGGAAGTTTACAGTAACAGTATCCTCCAGCCTAGTGGTATTAAAAAGCTTAAGCTTTAGTTTTTCAACATTAACTCCCTTTTTAACCTCCAAGACAATCCTAGTACCATCCTTACTGGACTCATCTCTAACATCAGATAATTCATCAAGCTTCCTATCATTTACAAGCTCTATTATATTTTCAATCAGCCTAGTCTTATTTCCGGCAAAGGTGTAGGGGATCTCAGTAATAACTATATTTTTCCTGCCACCCTTTAGGTCTTCAAGTTCAAGCTTAGCCCTGATCCTAATTCGTCCAGATCCAGTCTCGTAGATTTTAGGAATTTCCTCCTTGTTTATAATTTCTCCACCAGTAGGAAAGTCAGGGCCCTTAATATACTTAAGTAGGGCCTTATTGCTTATACTAGGGTTCTTTAAATAGGCCTTACATCCGTTGTTAACCTCCTTTAGGTTATGGGGTGGTATGTTTGTACTCATACCAACAGCAATACCTGTAGATCCATTGACAAGAAGATTGAAGAATTTGCTGGGTAGGACTTCAGGCTCCTTTAGGGTATTGTCAAAGTTTTGCTTGAAATCTACTATATCCTTATCAAGACCTCTTAGAAGGGTCATACTTAAGTTTTCCAACTTGGCCTCTGTATATCTCATGGCAGCAGCTGGATCTCCATCAATAGAACCGAAGTTACCCTGTCCCTTTACTAGGGGGTGGTTGGTGTTAAAGTCTTGAGACAATCTTACCATGGCCTCGTAAACAGAACTATCGCCGTGAGGGTGATACTTACCTAAAACGTCCCCTACTATTCTGGCAGATTTCTTATAGGGCCCACTGGGCTTTAAATTTAAATCGTTCATAGCATACAATATTCTTCTATGTACAGGTTTTAAACCATCCCTTAAGTCAGGTATGGCCCTCTGCACTATAACGCTCATAGCATAATCTATATAGGATTGTTCCATTTCATCAGTATAGTTGACTTTTATAATATTTTTATCCATAAAAATAAACAACTCCTTAAAATCTTTATCAACTTATAAGTATATAGTATAATATAAACTTCTGTAAACATATATTCTTTTTGCAGAAATTTATTTTGTATAAAATTTAAATAACTGATAATATATTACTAGATTACGAAATGAAAGGGAGTAACTATGAGTTATAATGCAGATGAAATTAAAATATTAGAAGGACTTGAAGCCGTTAGACTCAGACCTGGTATGTACATAGGCAGTACAGGCTCCAGGGGACTACATCATTTAGTCAACGAAATAGTTGACAATGGAGTAGATGAGCACCTAGGTGGATATTGTGATAGGATAGTTGTTACGTTGGAAAAAGATGGCTCTGTTACAGTGGAAGATAATGGTCGTGGAATACCTGTTGACAAGCATAGTTCAGGACAATCAGCCCTAAGGGTAATACTTACAGTTCTTCATGCAGGGGGAAAGTTTGATACAAGCTCTGGAAAGATTTCTGGAGGCCTACATGGGGTTGGAGCAGCTGTAGTAAACGCACTTTCCTACAGGTTTATAGCTGAAATCAACAAGGATGGCAAAAAATATATAGATGAGTATAGATTGGGAAAACCTGTAACTAAGCTTAATAAGGGAAATTTAGAAGCTGTCTCCAATACCAACAAGAGGGGAACAAAAATAAACTTCCTACCAGACAAGGAGATTTTTGAAACCACAGAGTTTAAGCCAGAACTGATAAAGAGAAGGTTAAAGGAGCTATCATACTTAAACAAGGACTTGACCTTGGAATTTAGGGATCTAAACACTGATGAAAAAACAGTTTTCAAGTCAGATGAGGGCCTAGTATCCTTTATGAAGGATATAAACAAGGGTAAGACTCCTGTAACTGAGGTTGTCTATATAACAGGAAGTGACGGGAAAAGTGAACTGGAAATAGCCCTTCAGTACACTGAGGAGAAAAAAGAAACTATTTTGTCCTTTTGTAACAATATAAATACCCATGAGGGTGGCAGCCATGTTAGTGGCTTTAAAAGTAGCATTACCAGGACTATAAACCAGTATGCAAGAGAGCTTAACCACCTAAAGGACAAGGATGATAACTTTGAGGGTAGGGATATAAGAAATGGACTGGTGGCTATAGTTTCCATTAAGTACCCTAATCCAGAGTTTGAAGGACAAACTAAGACCAAGCTTGGAAATCCTGAGGCCAGAGGTTTTGTAGATGAAATAAGTTCTATGCAGCTACAATTTTACTTTGATAGAAATCTAGAAACCCTGACCAAGATAATTGAAAATGCCAACAAATCCCTAAAGCTTAGGAAGGCTGAGGAGAAGGTTAGGGACAATATAATGAATAAGTCCATGACCCTTACTGTAAATGGAAAACTAGCCTCCTGTAAGACCAGGGATCCTAAAAAATCGGAACTTTTTATAGTTGAGGGAGATTCTGCTGGTGGCAGTGCTAAACAAGGCAGAGATAGGAACTTTCAGGCTATTTTACCCCTAAAGGGAAAGATCTTAAATGTGGAAAGACAGTCTATGCATAAGGTCTTGGATAACCTTGAAATAGCAACCTTAATTTCTGCTCTGGGAACTGGCATAGGGTCAGATTTTGATCTTAAAAAGTTAAAATATGGAAAGATAATAATAATGACTGACGCCGATGTAGATGGCTCTCATATTAGAACCTTGATACTTACACTTTTCTACAGGCATATGAAGGAGCTTATAGATGCAGGTCATGTCTATATAGCTATGCCACCTCTGTACAAGATCAAGGCAGGAAAAAATGAGGAATATTTCTATAATGATAGAGACTTGGACAAATATCTCGAGGATAAAGCAGCAGGCCATATTCAAAGGTACAAGGGACTGGGTGAAATGAATCCAGGCCAGCTTTGGGAGACTACCTTAAATCCTAAGACCAGGGTCTTAAAGCAGGTAACCATTGATGATTTTATAGAGGCTGAAGAGGTTACAACTACACTAATGGGTTCCAGTGTAGGGCCAAGGCGAGATTTCATATATGAAAAGGCCCTTACAGCAGATCTAGACATATAATAAAAAATAAAACTGAAGGCTAGCCTTCAGTTTTATCTTTACATAGGAAATTTTAAATCATCTTCAATGTTTTTAAAATTAACACTATCTAATTGTTTAATTAAATTTTTTTGGATCTTTCCAAGCTGTATATGTACTGAGCAGTGATTAGGATATTTATTACACTCTTTTCTGTCAAGAAGACATCTGTTTAAATAAATAGGTCCATCGATTATTTCAATTACGTCCTTAAAACTAATCTCTTCAGGGGTTTTATTTAGAACATATCCTCCCTTAACACCCATGTAGGACTTAATTAGCCCCCCTTTTCTCAATTTTCTAAGAATTTTAAGTAAAAATTGAGATGGAATATTTTCTGTCTTAGATATAGTATTAGCACTTACCTTCTCCTCATCTGGAGTTCTAGATAGAAGATAAATTACTCGTATGGCATAGTCTGCCTCTTTAGTTATATTCATATCTTTCTCCTCTTCCTATAGCTTAATGTTATATACTCCTACTATAATAGAATGTTTTTATTATGTCAAATACTAATAGGAAGAAATTAGAATATAATTAATTTTGCATAAAATAAAAAAAACTCTATAATATATATAGGATGAGGAGGGATTTGATGAAATATTATCTAGCTTATGGGAGCAATATGAATATTAATCAGATGAGTGAGAGATGTCCTGGGGCCAAACTATTTGCCAAGGGAATAGTAAGGGACTATAAACTGCAGTTTAGGGGCCGGGGGCATGCTAATATATTCAAGAGTCAGGGAAATAACCTAAATGTAGTGGTCTGGGAAATCAGCCAGGATTGTGAGAAGGCCCTGGACTTATATGAAAGCTTTCCAGACTACTATATAAAGAAGGAGCTACAAGTGGACCTTGGTTCTGAAACCATAGAGGCCATGGCCTACCTTATGACAGAGGAAGAGGAGAAGATAAGGATTAGACCTATGGATGAGTATATAGATAGTATCATGGAGGGTT
>JASLIL010000061.1 GCA_030152145.1 Tissierellales bacterium | reverse complement strand
AGAGAAGTATGTTAAAGAAAGAAATTACTCAAAGAATGATATTATAGGTAAGACAGGTGTAGAGGAAAGTTTTGAGGAAAAGTTAAGAGGAAAAAATGGTAAGAAAACTGTACAGATAGATGTTTTTGGAAATACTACCAAGGTACTAAAGGAAGAAAAGCCTGTACCAGGTAATAATGTCTATCTTACTATAGATTCAAAGGTCCAGAGGGTTGCAGAAGATTCTCTAAAACATGGACTAGAGGAAATTAGAAGGGGAGGTAGCTTTAAGAGTAATTGGGGAGACTATAAGTTTGGTACCAATACAAAGAAGGGCCGACCTTTTAAAAATGCAACATCAGGATCTGTAGTAGTTACAAATGTAAAGACAGGGGAATTAATAGCCTTGGCTAACTACCCAGCCTACAACCCTAATCTTTTTTCAACAGGCATATCAAGTACTGATTGGAATAGCTTGTTTCCAGAGGATGAAAGGGACCTTTTAGCTCCTAGACCCCTTTATAATATAGCTATGCAAACAGGTATACAGCCAGGTTCTACCTTTAAGATGATAACTGGCTTGGCTGGCTTAGAGAAGGGCTTTAGCCCAACTAAAACCATAAGGGATATGGGAAAGGTAGACATAGGTACAACAACTATGGGATGTTGGATTTGGAATAGCTTTGGAGGAACTCACGGACCAGTAAATATCTATACTGCCCTTAGAGATTCCTGTAACTATTACTTCTATTCTCTTGCATTAGGTAAAAATCAAAAAACTGGAGAAAACTTGGGAGTACAGGTTGGCATAGATGATCTGGCAGAGACAGCTAGAAAACTAGGCATGGATGATAAGTCTGGTATAGAAATCAATATACCCAATGAATTTTCAGGTGGAGTACCAGGCCCTGACAAGAAGGCTGTAACAACAAAGGCCCTACTTAGAAGGGAGCTTAGAAGGGATCTAGAAAGCTATCTAGATGAAGGAGTTAGTCTAAGTGAAGATGCAAGAGAGGAAAAGATAGAGGAAATAATATCTATTTTAGACTCTGAGGAAAGATTGACCAAGGCAGATATAATTAAGAGATTAAGGGATATGGGCATTAATGGTGAGAAGAAAAAAGAAGGTGCTAGGGAAGACCTAGGGGACAGAATAGCCTTTACTTATTTCCCAGAAGCCAGATGGAGTATAGCTGATACCTTGAATATAACTATAGGTCAGGGTACCAACTCCTATACACCTCTTCAGATGTCTAGAGCTATATCAACCTTAGTCAATGGTGGTTATAGACATGACCTAACCTTGGTGGATAAGATTACAAGCTATGACTCAAAGGATGTGGTTTATGATCATAGGCCGGATCCAGATAGAATTGAATTAAATAACTATGAAAACTTAGAGCATATTAAAAAGGGTATGAGGCTGGTAGCATCTGAGGGTACATCTAAGAGGACTTTTGGATCCTTCCCAGTGGCAGTTGGAGCAAAGACAGGTACTGCCCAAAGAGAAGGTAGGAACCCAGTTACAGGGGATAGCTATGATGACTATTCATGGTTTGTAGCCTATGGGCCTTATGAGGATCCAGAAATAGCAGTTTCAGTTGTTCTCTTTCAGGGAGGGGGAGGAGGAAATGCTTCTCCTATAGCCAGGGAGGTTATGGCTGAATACTTTAAGCTTAATGAACCTAAGGAAAAACCAGTTGAGAAGGAGATTGACGAGAAGGAGGAAGAGGCAGAATAGCCTGCTTCTTCTAAATATAGAGGATTGTGGAGGTATTGTCATTTATGAAAGAAAAGATACAGTTTAAGGGAAACCAAGAAGGTATATATCTGTTAATAGAAGATGGCAACTTCAGGAGCCTTGAAAAAGAATTGGATTCTAGGTTAAAGAAAACCAAGGATTTTTTTAAGGGGGCAAAAATTATAGGCATAGAGGCAGAAAATTTAAGCCTTAGGGAAAAAATTTCCTTGTTAAGTGTGGTCAAATATAGATATAATTTAGATGTAAAGGATATTGCTTTTGATAGGGCTTTAGAAGAGGATAAAGAAGCTCAAGTTGTAGAAGAAGCTTTAGACTTTGATTTAGGGGGTATAAATGAAGGCAATACTAAATTTGTAACGCACACCTTAAGATCAGGGCAAAAAATTGATTTTAATGGCAATGTAGTTATCATTGGGGATGTTAACCCTGGGGCACATATACTGGCCAAGGGGAACATAGTAGTATTAGGAAGGCTTAAGGGTATAGCCCATGCAGGAGCTGATGGTAATAAGGATGCTGTAGTAGCAGCCTATGATCTACAGCCTACCCAGTTGAGAATTGCAGATAAAATAACTAGAAAGCCAGATGGCAAGGTAGTTAAGGATGAAATACCTGAGGTGGCCAGTATAGTTGAGGAGCAAATTTATATAGAACCATACTTATCAAGAAAATAGGGTTAGGAGGAAAGGTATATGGGAGAAGTGATAGTGGTAACTTCTGGTAAAGGAGGAGTAGGTAAGACTACTACAAGCGCTAATATAGCCACAGGTTTGGCTATAATGGGTAATAAGGTAGCTGTAGTAGATACCGACATAGGACTTAGAAATCTAGATGTAGTTATGGGTCTTGAAAATAGAATAGTCTACGATATTGTAGATGTAGTTGAAGGAACCTGTAGATTGAAGCAAGGTCTTATAAGGGACAAGAGATATGATGGACTTTATCTTCTACCAGCAGCTCAGACTAGAGATAAGACAGCAGTAAATCCAGAACAGATGAAGGAATTAGTGGGGGAGCTGAAGGAGGAATTTGACTACATAATAGTGGATTCACCAGCAGGTATAGAACAGGGTTTCCAAAACTCTATATCAGGGGCAGATAGGGCTATAATAGTTACTACTCCTGAGATATCAGCAGTTAGGGACGCTGACAGAGTTATAGGAATACTAGAGTCCAAGGGAGTTGAGGCTCCGAAGATTATAGTTAATAGGATTAGACCAGATATGGTTAAAAAAGGAGATATGATGGATGTCGAGGATATTTTAGACATTTTGGCAGTTGATCTTTTGGGGGTTGTTCCAGATGATGAGGCCATAGTTATATCAACTAACAAGGGTGAACCTGTGGTTATAGAAGAGGGTCCGATTTCAGCCCAGGCCTTTAGAAATATATGTAAGAGACTTATAGGGGAAGAAGTTGAATTACTAAACTTAGATGATAATGAAAGTAAGTTTAGCAAGATTATTAAATTAATATTCAATAAGTAGGGGGGATGAATATGGCTTTTTTTGATTTCTTCAAGAAAAAGGAAACCAGCAAGACTGTAGCCAAGGAAAGACTGAAGTTGGTCTTAGTTCATGACAGGTCAGAAATGTCCCCAGACTTTTTAGAAACTGTAAAAGGGGATATTATAAAGGCTATAGAGAACCATGCAGATATAGATAAGGATGCTTTAGATATAAAGCTAACCAGGATGAAGATTGAAGAAAATGGACAACCTATGTCAGCCTTGGTTGCCAATATACCAATAGTAAAAATTAAGGAGTAGATTATGAAAAAAAGATTATTACTGCTTTTTATACCACTTTTGCTCTTAAGTGGCTGTAAGAAAGAGGAACCTTCTGTTAGAACAGAATATATGATGGATACAATTATAACACTTAAGATTTATGATGGAGAAAATGAAAGGGCCATGGATAGGGCAGTGGAAAGACTTAAGGAGATAGAAAGTCTTATGAGTGCCCATATTGAGGACAGTCATCTATCAGAGATTAACAGGGCAGCAGGTGAAAGTGAGGTCAAGGTAGATAATGATCTTTATATGATTATCGAGAAGGCAATAGAGATAGCAGAAATTTCTGGTGGAGTCTACGAGCCCAGTATAGGTCCCCTAGTAGATCTTTGGGATATAAAGGGTGAGGGCAGCCAGGAAAGAAAGACTATACCTAGCCAGGAGGAAATAGACAGGGCTAGGGACTTAGTTAACTATAGGGATATAGAACTTTTAGCTGATAATAAGGTTTACTTAAAGAAAAAGGGTATGAAGCTGGACCTAGGCAGTATAGTTAAGGGATATGCAGCTGATGAGGTCAGAAGAATCTTTGAGGAGGAAGGAGTTAGGTCAGGAATTATAGATCTAGGTGGAAACATATTTGCCATGAATGTAAAACCTGACAAGAGTCCTTGGAGCATAGGAATACAAAGTCCTTTTGACGAGGCTTCCTACCTGGGAATACTTCAAATGGACAACCAAACCATAGTTACCTCAGGTGACTATGAAAGGTATTTTGAACTAGATGGTAAGAGATATCATCACATAATAGATCCTAGAACTGGCTATCCTTCAGAGAATGAGCTTGGTGGAATAAGTATAGTGTCCAACAACTCCATGGAGGCAGACGCTCTTTCCACCAGTGTATTTATCCTAGGCCTTGAAAAGGGCCAGGAACTTTTGGAAAATTTTGAGGATACAGATGCTATATATGTAAGGAAGGATAGGACTATAGTTCTAGCAGAGAAATTTAAGGATAAGTTTGAATTAAAAGATGATAGCTTTACTTTGAAATAAAGGCCTAGGCCTTTATTTTTTTCTGTAAATAGCTTCTTGTAATTTAGCTTTTGTTTATTTGAATAAAGATAGTATAATATGTATAGTAGAAAA
>JASLIL010000053.1 GCA_030152145.1 Tissierellales bacterium | reverse complement strand
TTTTCTATTCTAACCAGGAGAAAGATTGTTACTACAATGGGGAAGCCAAAGTTTCCAATATTATTTAGAAGCTCTTCCATTTAATCACCTCTAGCCTAATTCAATATTTTCTTTTGTTATAGTAACTATTCTAGCTTCCTTTATTTTCTCTAGGCCAAATCCTTTGGTTTCAAATATATCCTTTTGAATTATAGAATTCATGGCCTCCTTTACTACTGGCCCGTCTAGATCCGCCTTAGGATCTTCTACTGTTAGCCTGAAGTTAGAACCATCTGTGTTGCTAAAGTCCATTTCTAATCTCTTCATGGATTACTACCTCCTATTCATCTAATTTGCTTTCCTCTAGCTTTAAGATAGCCTCTACTTCCTTTTCCTGTAGTCCTGCTATGGTCTCAGCTACCTGTAAAAGTCCTGTGTCCTCAGCTTCTGGTCTTACCTTTGAGTAGGTCTTAGTCTTAAAAGCTTCCTTGCCATCCTTTACTATTTGGTACTTGATCTTTAATTTCTTGCTTACTAGGTTTGTCATCTTCTCACCTCCTACTATATATATAAAATTAAGGGGCTTTTTTTACCAATGCTAAAAGGTTTTTCTTTGCTAAAAGTTTTGAGTTGGCTACAGTCTGGTAGCTTAGACCCAGCTTGTCTGCTATATTTTGATTGGATTCTCCATCTAGAAAACTTAGGAGTAATATTTCCCTTTGTCTAGATCCTAAGCTATTAAGATACTCCTTTAGGAGCCTAGTTTTTTCCCTGTCCCTTAGGATTCCCTCTGTCTCCTCCTCACTTTCTAATCTCTCCAGATACTCCCTGCCAAGACTATCCTTGTCATTTAGGGAAAGACTATTATCTCTTTCCATAGATAGGTAGAGATACCTTAAATTTGTTGATATATAGGCATTTAAGGGGATTTTTCTGGAAGAGTCAAAATCCCTTATGGACTCCATTACTGATATATAGCCTTCCTGGAGACAGTCCTCAAACTCCAGATCCTTGGCATACTTCTCTATAGCATGGATTATCAGGGGCCTATAGTCTAATAAATTCATATTTACCTCCAAAATGAAGGCCTTCAATATATTCCTAGGTATAGTTAGCTTACAGAACTTTCCCCAGCTATAAAAATAAGGACTTTCTAAAAGTCCCCAATAAAAAACAGGAGAAAATCAAAAACTTCCCTGATTTTCTCCTGACTTTTTAATAGTCTATTGATTTAAAGCTTCTTTTCTTAGAATTTCTGCCTTGTCTGTATGCTCCCAAGGAAGATCTATATCTGTTCTTCCAAAGTGGCCATAGGCTGCTGTCTCTCTGTAGATAGGTCTTTGTAGGTCTAGCTTTTCTATAATAGCTGCTGGTCTAAGGTCAAAGTGCTTCTTAACCAAGTCTATTATAAGATCATCTCCTACCTTGCCTGTACCAAAAGTATTTAGGTAGATGGAAACAGGTTTTGCCACTCCTATAGCATAGGCTACTCCTATTTCACACCTGTCTGCCAGACCTGCTGCCACTATGTTCTTGGCTACATATCTAGCTGCATAGGAAGCAGAACGGTCTACCTTTGTTGCGTCCTTGCCTGAGAAGGCACCACCACCATGGCGGCTCATGCCTCCGTAGGTGTCTACTATTATCTTTCTACCTGTTAGGCCTGCGTCTCCCATAGGTCCACCTATGACAAACTTTCCTGTTGGGTTTACATAGATCTTAGTATCTACTAGTAGTTCCTCTGGTATAATAGGCTCTATTACCTTCTCTATTATATCCCTTCTTATTTCTTCTATGCTAACATCTGGGCTGTGTTGAGTTGATACTACTACTGTATCTACCCTAACTGGCTTGTAGCCATCATACTCTATAGTTACCTGAGTTTTTCCATCTGGTCTTAGGTAATCTAGAACCTTCTTCTTTCTTACCTCTGTTAACCTTCTGGATAGCTTGTGAGCTAGTGATATAGGCAGGGGCATTAGCTCTTCTGTCTCATTGCAGGCAAAGCCAAACATTATACCCTGGTCTCCTGCCCCTATCTGATCGTACTTGTCCCTAGCATTTTCCTTGTGCTCCATAGAAGCGTCTACTCCCTGGGCTATGTCTGGTGACTGCTCGTTTATAGATGTCATAACAGCACAGGTTTCTGCGTCGAAACCATATTTTCCCCTAGTATAGCCTATTTCTGCAACTGTTTCCCTAACTACCTTTTGTATATCTGTATAGCAGGATGTAGTAATCTCCCCACCTACCATTACCAAGCCTGTAGTAACAAAGGTTTCGCAAGCAACTCTAGCGTCGCTGTCCTTTGATAGTATTGAATCCAGTATAGCATCTGATATGGCGTCTGCTATTTTATCTGGGTGACCTTCTGTTACGGACTCTGAAGTAAATAACCATTTTTCCATTGGATTGCCTCCTTTTAATTTTCCTAGTCCATATAAAAAAACCTCTTCCAAAAGGAAAAGGTATAATTTCATACAAACCTCATCTTCCAGAACTAATCTGTGGGATTTAGCACCTTACACTTAGGTTGCCGGATTTCAACGGGCCCATTCCCTCCATCGCTCTTGATAAGGCATCAAGATTTTATTAAATTTACATGATAATCATAGCATAGACAAAATTTTATGTCAATCTATAGCTGGACCAAAAAGCTATAACATTTAATCCTGCCTTTTACCAAAGATCTTCGACCTTAAACTAGCTAGAACTAGGGCTAGAAAGCCACTATCTATAAGGGCTACTACCAGAACTCCCAGATTCTTAAAGTCCAAAAAATACCCAAAAATCAGAAGAACTATAAGGAAGAAGCCTAGAAAATCTAGAAAAAACCTAGGCTGGAAGCTAGTTTCTATGTCCTGCCTCTTTCTACTTACTATAAAAACCCCTAAAACCAGAAGACCTACTAGAGTAGAGCCATGCTGAAGATACTTGTAAACCCCTATGCCCCTGTAGGACTCTCTTAGAAAGCCAATCCTCTCTACCATAAAACCATTTTGGTGGGTAAAGCTATCCCATAAAACATGGCTAAACATACCTAAAAGAGCTGAATAGATAAATTTAAAGGCCTTCCTATCCCTCTTTTTAGTCAGAAGCCCTCCCAGACGCTGGCCCAGAAAGCTTGGTAGGTTTAGGATAAGCTCCCTGTAGACCAGGGAGTTTAAAAGCAGGCTTAGAAGGTAGACCAAGATTAGATTTATACTTATAAAGCCCAAAAGTCTATGGCCTAAAATAGCCCTAGGTCTTAGGAGTATAAAATATTCAAAGTCTGGGGCCATAGAGCCTAGAACCAGAGCCTCAAAGTCAAATTCCTCCCTATTTCTAAGACCTAGAACTGCCAAGGGATGGGCAAAGGTCAAGGCCATTAGCTTAGAAACTCCAATACATTATAGGATATAAGAGATACTATAAGAGCAGATATAAGGCAGCCTATAGATATGGAAAAACTGGCCTTTTTCGGGTCTACCCTTAAAAGCTTGGAGGCTAGACTGGCCGTCCAAACACCGGTTGTAGGAAGGGGAATTGCTACAAAGATCATAAGTCCCACGCTACTATACTTCTTGATCTTGTCCTTGGTCTTCCTAAGAGTCTTCTTTTTCAAATCTCCTATGGTCTTTTGAAAGACCCTGGTGCCTTCAAAAAAGTCCATTATGGGACTTACTATCTTTAGGACCAGGGGAATAACCAAGATATTACCCAAGACTGAAATGCCAATAGAGGTTTTAAGGGAGAGACCCTTGGATAGACCATAGGGTATGGCCCCTCTAAGCTCTATTATAGGCAGCATACTTAATATAAAAGTTATAAAAACACACTTCAATTCCTTCCCTCCTTTATATATCTATAATATAAAAATCCCAGGCATATATCCAGCTATTATTTCTTAAGTTTTTCTTAATTTACCCTTGCATTTCATTTAATATTATACTATAATAAAATAGTCGGTAGCGGGGTGTGGCGCAGTTTGGTAGCGCACGTGGTTTGGGACCATGGGGCCGGGGGTTCGAATCCCTCCACCCCGACCATAAGAAAAGCTAGTAGATTTTGTCTACTAGCTTTTTTCATATTCTGGATAAAGCCTAAAAAGACCCTGCTTTTCTAGGTTTTTTGGGATTTTTAACTTAATAAGTTTTATTTATAGCTTTTAAACTTGCAATATATTTTAACTATGCTATAATAAAGAAGTCGGTGACGGGGTGTGGCGCAGTTTGGTAGCGCACGTGGTTTGGGACCATGGGGCCGGGGGTTCGAATCCCTCCACCCCGACCATAAAGAAAGCTAGTAGATTTTGTCTACTAGCTTTTTTCTTACTTAAAATCTACATATTCACTTATAATAAGAGGAGATAGTCTAAGTTTAGGAGCTTCTTCTCCTCTATTTATAAAATAGGTAAAATAGCTTGACATATATTTACTTTTTGCTATAATAAGAAGAGTCGGTAGCGGGGTGTGGCGCAGTTTGGTAGCGCACGTGGTTTGGGACCATGGGGCCGGGGGTTCGAATCCCTCCACCCCGACCATAAAAAAAGCTAGTAGATTTTATCTACTAGCTTTTTATTTGTCTATTTTTATCGATCATATCTACTATTTCATACCTATATGCTATAATATTTTCTGTATCCAAAATAAATTTAAGAAACTAAGGTATTTTGCAATTTGTAATTGTCTTGTAATAGTATTGCAATATATAAGTTATATAATTGTATTGATACCTTTATAATGGAAGGTGATTTTTAGTGAAAAAAATTTTAGGACTTATGCGTCACTGCATTAACAAGTACGATTTAATAGAGAACGGGGATAGGATAGCTGTGGGAGTTTCCGGTGGTAAGGACAGTATGATCTTACTTAAAGCCCTAAAGACCTATCAGAGATTTTCAGAATTTGATTTTGAGTTAGAGGCCTTTACGGTGGATCTAGGTTTTGATGGCTTTAACACCGACAAGATCGCAGGCTTTTGCCAGGATCTAGGTGTTAAGCTTCATATTGAAAAAACCGATATAAAGGAGATAGTTTTTGATATTAGGGAGGAGAAAAATCCCTGCTCCCTTTGTGCCCACATGAGGCGTGGTGCTATTCACAAGGGCGCAAAGCGTGAATCTTGTAACAAGCTGGCCCTGGGCCACCATGCCGATGACCTGATAGATACTTTCTTTTTAAGTACCTTCTACCAGGGGGAGTTTTTCATAATGCCAGTTAAGTCCTACCTGGACAGAAGAGATTTAACTGTTATTCGTCCTCTTCTATTTGTTCCAGAAAATCTAATAATAAATACAGGAGAAAAGCTTGGTGTTCCAATCAGTAAAAATCCATGTACTGTGGATGGGCACACTAAGAGACAGGAAGTTAATGATATTTTACAAACTATATACAAGGACATACCTGAATCTAGAACTAAAATTTTTACAGCTTTAATGAAGGAGTATGACAAAAATTATTAGGAAAGGTGAGTGCTATGAGAGAAAGAGTTAGAAAGACCTTTAGTTTATTGCTGCTATTTGTTCTGCTCTTTTCAAATACATATGGTGCTTGGGCTAGTTCCATGCCCTATGTTATTCATGACAAAGTTGAAAAGACAGAGCTGGCAAAGGGCATTGAGTATGAAAATATAAAGAGGTTTACCACCAGTGGTTGGTGGAATTTAAACCTGGTTAGGGTGGATATGACCGACCAGGATACTGAGGTTAAAACTATGATTAGCAAGGATGGTATTTCTAGGAGAGAGACTGTTTCTGGACTAGTTAACCAAAACCAGATGCTGGCTGGAGTTAATGGAGACTTTTTTGAGTATGGTCCTATAGCCCATCCTATTGGTGGTTTGGTTGACGAAGGCGAGATTATATCTTCACCTGTGGAGCACGCCTATTCATGGCCAAGTTTCATTATAGATAATGAGAAGAAGGCTAGTGTAGCTGTACTAGATAGGATTATGAAACTTAACCTACCTGAGACCAATGAGAGCATCCAGGTTACTATGGTAAATAAAGCTAAAAACCTAAAGTCCAGCCCTGACGCTTCTATAATCTACACTGACAAGTGGGGCAAGACTACACCTGGCAGCAAGTTTACCAAGGCTACTACTGAGGTAGTTATAGACAAGGGCTTGGTTACAGAAGTTAGATATGGCCAGGGACCTGTAGCCTTAAAGAAGGACAGAATAGTTCTTCATGTTAGGGGTAAATTTAGACCAGAAATCAGTAAGATTAGACTTGGACAAGAAGCTGTTTTCTATGCCTATACCCAACCTAACTTTGGTAGTATGAAAGCTATGATTGGTAGTGGTACCCAGGTACTGAAAAATGGTCAGGTTATAGATAGCCATAAATTGGCTCCGGGAAATCACCCTAGAACTGCTATTGGAGTTTCCAAGGATGGCAAGGAGCTTATTATGATGACTGTTGATGGTAGACATTCTAGATATAATGGTGTGTCTCAGAAGATGCTAGGATCTATTTTAAAGAGTTTTGGTATTCATGATGCTGTTAGTTTAGATGGTGGTGGCTCTACTGCTATGGCTGTTAAAAAGCCTGGTAGCGACTATGCTGGCCCAGTTAACTATCCTTCTGGTGGTAGCCAGAGAAAGGTTGTTAATGGTATTGGAGTTAAGTCCAAGGCCAAGACCGGAGAATTTTATAAGTTGGATCTTTCCACTAGTGATAGTAATGTCTTCCTTAATAGTAAGAGATACTTTAGTATTAAGGCCCTAGATGGAAATTTAAAGCCTATAGATATGGATCTTTCAAAGGTAAAGCTTAGTATTGAGGGAGTTGAGGCTCAGCTGTCTTCCAACTTCTTTACACCTACTAGTGCTGGAAAGGCTAGGTTGGTGGCAGAGTTAGATGGTAAGAAGACCTACTTGGATTTTAGGGTTCTTGAAAACCCTTCATTTATAGAGTTTCCTTTTGATAGCTTAAATATGGCTGAGGGTGAAAAGGTTAATATCTATCCTATATATGCCTTTGATGGCAATGGTAGAAAGGCCCTTATATCCCATACAGACCTGGACTTTAAGCTTACTGACAATATAGGTTCTATAGATCAGGGCTACTTTACAGCTGGTCCAAAAACCGGATCTGGAATTATCAGTGCTAGCTTTGGAAAGGCCCTTAATAATATTAAGGTTTCCATAGGTTCAGAGCCAGGTCCTGTTGAAAGCTTTGGCAGCTTTGATAATATGGAATTTACAGCCTATCCTGCTTATGTTTCTGGAGGAATAAGTCTTTCAGACCAGGGGCATAATAAGAAGAATAGTATAGAACTTTCCTATGACTTTACTGCTGGAAAGGATACTAGAGCTGCCTACCTGAACTTTAAGAATCTAAAGTTGGAAGACAAGCCTGTAAAACTTGGCTTGTGGGTTAAGGGGGACGCTAGTGGTTCCTGGCTAAGAGGAGTTGTTACAGACTCTAAGGGCAAGGATCATACTGTTGACTTTAGCAAGGACCTGAACTTTACAGATTGGAAGTATTTAGAGGCAAAAATGCCTACAGGTAAGGATATAGTTTCCCTAAAGCAGATCTACCTTGTTGAAACAAATAAGGCCAAGTCTCCTAAGGGAAGTATACTAATAGATAAGTTAACTCCTTCCTACCCTCCTAAGCTTACTAGCCCTGTCCCTGAGGCTAGCAAGATGAGAGATGAAAAGAACAAGGAGACCCTGGCTACAGAGTCTGGCTTTAAATTTTCAGTAACTTCTGCACCTAAGGATCTAAATAAACTTGCAGGCTATGATGCTATTGGAAAGATAAAGGACAGTATGGGCAAGGCTAATGTTGGAATCTTTATGGGTGGTATAGACAAGGAAACTTCTACTGCCTTTGATAACAACCTTATTATAAACTCTGCCAGTCCCTTCTACCTAGGCAAGGACTACAAGAATGCACTATTCTTAAATATAAACTCAGATGCTGGTGGCATAAAGGCTCAGAACAAGGATCAGTGGAAGCAGATCAAGTCTAGTCTGGCCAATTCAGAGTCTGACCATATAGTAGCTGTAGTTTCTGGCAAGGTTTTTGGAAAATCTGGCTTTAAGGATCAGATGGAGGCCCAAGTATTCCACGAAATCCTTATGGAAGAGGAAGCAAAGGGTAAGACTGTCTGGGTTGTAGAAAAAGGCTCTAAGACAAATGTAGAGCTTAAGGACGGCATTAGGTATATAGAGTATGACGGTTCAGACCTAAAAGCTGCTGGAGATCTAAAGAAAATTAAAAATATAGAATTTGTAGTTAATGGCAAGGATATTAGCTATCAGATAAAAGATATATTCTAATGAAAAAAGGTAGACCGGGGAAGTCTACCTTTTTTTCTATATATAATTGGTTTATTTATAATGATACCTCTAGGACCCCATCCTAAATAGGTTAGAAATAAATTTACCGACCTGTAGTTTTCAAACCAAAACTAACTTTAGTCTATAAAGCTATTTGGTTTAGAAACTACACTCTACCCTAATAAAAAATTATTAAAGCCGCTCATATCAAAAAAACTATCGGAGTTAAAACATTTACAGGTCCTAGAAGTATCATCTATTTAGGATAGTCATATTTTACCCCGGATAGCCCAGCTTTTAAATGTAGTATCCTACACTTATTAAGCTTATTTTTATAAATTTCTACATTGGTTTTAATATTTTTTGGGGTATAGATATATGATTTAAAAAAACAAGCTAGGAAAACCTAGCTTGTTTTTATTGACTTATTTATTCTTCGTTTTGGCTTGCTGCGTCTGTTGTTATATGATTTTTACCTAGCATGTCTACCCATTCTAGGGATCTACCTGTTCCTATTGCTACTGCTTCTACTGCGTCTTCTGCTATGTTTACCTCTATGCCAGTTCTTTCTTCTATTAGCTTGTCTAGTCCATATAGAAGTGCTCCTCCTCCAGTCATAAGTATACCTGTGTTACTTATGTCTGCTGCTAGTTCTGGCGGAGTTCTTTCTAGTACATAGTGTACGGCGTCTACTATTTGTGATACTGGTTCTTCTAGAGCTTCTTCCATTTCTCTTGAAGATACCTTTATGGTTTCTGGTAATCCTGTTAGAAGGTTTCTACCTCTTAGCTCTCTTGTTACCTCTTGTTTTCTAGGGTATACGCCACCTATGTGCATTTTTAAGTCTTCTGCAGATCTTTCACCAATCATCATATTGTATTTCTTTCTTATATACCTTACTATAGCTTCGTTACAGTCATCTCCTGCTACTTTTAAAGACTTATTGATAACTATACCTCCTAGTGATATAACAGCTATATCAGAGGTTCCTCCTCCAATGTCTATAATCATATTACCATTAGGTTCAGTTATGTCTACACCAGCTCCAATAGCTGCTGCTATTGGTTCTTCTATAACAAAAGTCTTGCTAGCTCCTGCTGAACGACAAGCTTCTAGTACGGCTCTTTTTTCTACTTCTGTAATTCCACTTGGTACACATACTATTACTCTAGGCTTGATTATGCTACGGCCTACAGTTTTGTGTATAAAGTGCTTTAACATTTTTTCAGTTATGTCGTAATTTGAGATTACGCCATTTTTCATAGGTCTTATTGCGGTTATAGATCCTGGGGTTCTACCCAGCATGTCTTTTGCTTCTGAACCTACTGATAAGAGCTCTCCTGTTCCTGCTTGGATTGCTATTACAGATGGCTCGTTAAGTACTATGCCTTCGTCTTTTACGTAGACTAAAATGCTTGCAGTACCTAGATCTATTCCCAGATCTTTTCTAAAAAAAGCCATTTATCTTGTCCTCCTTTACTTACATATACAATAATATCACATATCCTATTATATTATACTATAAAAATTATTACAATTTATGTTACATTTTAAAAAAGGCTCCCTGAGGGAACCTTCTAGTCTACTCTTTTTATATTTGCTCCTAAGGCTGTTAGCTTATTTTCTATTTTATCGTAGCCTCGGTCCACATGGTAGATGTCTCCCACTTCTGTCTTACCTTCTGCTACTAGACCTGCTAGGATAAGTGCTGCTCCTGCCCTTAGATCTGTTGCCTTTACTGGTGCTCCTGTTAAGTCGTTTACACCTTCTATGATGGCTGATCTACCATCAATTTTTATGTCTGCACCCATTCTTTTTAGCTCATCTACATGCATAAACCTGTTTTCAAAGACAGTTTCTATTACTACACTGTTGCCCTTGCAGGTACTCATTAGGGCCATAAATTGGGCCTGCATGTCTGTTGGAAATCCTGGGTATGGAAGAGTCTTTATGTCTGTTGACCTTAGCTGTCTCTTACTGGCGTCTACCCTTACTGTTTCACCTTCTTCTGATATGTCACAGCCCATTTCCTTTAACTTTGCAATTACTGGCTTTATGTGACTGGTTATAACATTGTCTATTATAATATCTCCACCTGTAATAGCTGCTGCTACCATAAAGGTTCCTGCTTCTATTCTGTCAGGTATTATGCAGTGAGTTGCTCCCTTTAGTTTCTTTACGCCATTGATTCTAATGGTACTGGTTCCTGCTCCCTTTATATCTGCTCCCAGCTTGTTTAAAAAGTTAGATAAGTCAACTATTTCTGGTTCCATAGCTGCATTATCTATAATGGTTTCTCCTTCAGCCATTACAGCTGCCATCATAATATTTTCTGTAGCACCTACACTTGGAAAGTCTAGGTATATTTTACTGCCTACTAGCTTATCTGCATAGGCTCCTATATTTCCATGATCTGTGTCTATTTCTGCTCCCAGAGCCTTAAAGCCCTTTAAATGTAAGTCAATAGGCCTTGTTCCTATTGCGCACCCTCCTGGTAGTGATGTCTTAGTTTTACCTATGCGAGTCAATAAAGGTCCCATTACTAGGAAAGACGCCCTCATTTTAGTCATTAGTTCATAGGGTGTTTCGTATTTGTCTACATTTTTAGAATTTATTCTAATCACACCATCTTCTAATTTTTCCACTTCTGCTCCAAGGGATCTTAATACTTCACAAATAATAGTAACATCCTTTAAGTTTGGTACATCTTCTAATATTATATCCTCTGTTCCTAAAAGTGATGCCGCTAATATAGGAAGTGCTGAATTTTTAGCCCCACTAACTCTAACTCTACCACTTAATGGAGGACTTTGCTCTACCACAATCTTTGACAACTAACTCCCCTCCTAAATCTCTCCAATATACTCTTTTTATAATTTTAGTCTATATAAAACAAATAATACTATTGTATTTTATCAATATTTTAACATTCACTATAATATTATATCATTAATATAGGAATATAGTAAGACTTTTTTACAGTATTATAGCTGTTTTCTACTTATTTCGGCCTCTAGCTTGATCATTTGAATCCCCAGTTTAAATGAAAGCTTTTAGTTTATTTTAAAATTTCTCAGTTATTCTATTTATATCCAAATTCCCTCTCTTAAATCATAGTCTTTTAGTATTAGATTTAGGGATAAATAGGAAAAGCTGCCCACCTAGGTGAACAGCTTTTTTTATTTCTTTAGAAGTTTTGAGACTTCTAGTCTGTTTATTGATCTTTTTAGAGCTGCTTCTGCACGAGCTGTGTCTATAGCATCTGATTTCTCCTCTAGCCTTTTCTCTGCTCTTTTTCTTGCTTCTTCTGCTCTTTCTACATCTATTTCATCTGGCCATTCTGCTGAGTCTGTTATAACTGTAGCTTTATTGTCTGATACAGTTACGTATCCGTCTACAACAGCCGCCACTCTTTCTTCTCCATCTTTCATGATTCTGACCTTGCCTATTTTAAGAGGTGTTATAAGTGGAGATCTGTCTTTCATTATAGCCAAGTCTCCTTCTAGTCCTCTTACAATAACCATGTCTACCTCATCATTGAAGAAGGATCTTTCGGGAGTAACTATCTCTAGTTTAAGACTCATAATTATCCCTCCATGCTTTTGGCTTTTTCAAGAACCTCATCTATTGTACCTACCATAAAGAATGCTTGCTCTGGTACATTGTCATGTTTACCTTCTATGATTTCCTTAAATCCTCTTACAGTTTCCTCTATAGGTACGTACTTACCTTCTATGCCTGTAAATACTTCTGCTACTGAGAATGGCTGTGATAGGAATCTTTGAATCTTTCTTGCTCTTGCTACTACAGCCTTGTCTTCTTCTGATAGCTCATCTATACCTAAGATAGCGATTATGTCCTGTAGGTTGTTGTATCTTTGTAGAAGCTCTTGAACCTTAGTTGCTACGTAGTAGTGCTCTTCTCCTACTACTTCTGGGTCAAGGATTCTTGATGTTGAATCTAGTGGGTCTACTGCTGGGTAGATTCCTAGCTCTGCTATCTGTCTTGATAGTACTGTTGTAGCGTCTAAGTGAGCGAAAGTTGTTGCTGGTGCTGGGTCAGTTAAGTCGTCTGCTGGTACATATACTGCCTGTACAGATGTTATGGATCCCTTCTTAGTTGAAGTGATTCTCTCCTGTAGGGCACCCATCTCTGTTGCTAGAGTTGGTTGGTATCCAACGGCTGATGGCATCCTTCCTAGTAGGGCTGATACCTCTGATCCTGCCTGTGTAAATCTAAATATATTGTCTATAAACAGAAGTACGTCTTGACCTTCCTGGTCTCTGAAGTATTCTGCCATAGTAAGTCCTGTTAGAGCTACTCTCATTCTCGCTCCTGGTGGCTCGTTCATCTGTCCGAATACTAGGGCTGTCTTGTCTATAACTCCTGATTCTATCATTTCGTAGTAAAGGTCATTACCTTCTCTTGTTCTTTCCCCTACTCCTGTAAATACTGATAGTCCACCGTGTTGCGTTGCTATGTTGTTTATAAGTTCCTGTATAAGAACTGTCTTACCAACACCGGCACCACCAAATAGACCAATCTTTCCTCCTCTTGAATAAGGAGCTATAAGGTCTACTACCTTTATACCAGTTTCAAATATTTCCTTTGAAGTTTCCTGCTCTTCAAAAGTAGGCGCTGGTCTGTGAATAGGTGCTGTTTGCTTAACTTTTAAATCTTTTTTACCATCTATAGTTTCTCCTAGAACGTTGAAAAGTCTTCCTAGAGTTTGTCTCCCTACAGGTACAGCTATAGCTTCTCCTGTATTAAGGGCCTCCATGCCTCTTTTCAATCCATCTGTCGCACCCATAGATACACATCTTACTGTGTCATCACCTATATGTTGTGCAACTTCAACTATAAGTTCTTCGCCGTTATTATCTATTTTAATAGCGTTTAATAGCTCTGGTAATTCATTTTCACTAAAGCGAATATCAACTACGGGGCCGATTACCTGAACAATCTTACCAATGTTCTTTTCCATATCCCCCACTCCTTTCTATATTACTTAAGAGCTTTCGCACCTGAGACTATCTCAGATAGTTCAGCTGTTATAGCTGCCTGACGAGCTCTGTTGTAAAGTAGATCTAATTCATCTATCATTTCTTCTGCGTTTTCTGTCGCATTTTCCATGGCTACCCTTCTGGCTGCCTGCTGGCTTGATGCTGACTCTATTAGTGCTCCATAGATAACAGATTGAATGTATTTCGGAATAAGATAGTCTAGAACTTCTTCTGGTGAAGGTTCAAAGTCAACTACTACTAGTTTCTTCTCCTTCTCCTCTTCAAAGCTTTCACTTGGAAGTAGCTTTACCTCTTTAACCTCTTGGTTTATAGTAGATACAAACTCTGTATAGACAATTTTTACCTCATCTACCTTAGCCTCTTCATAGGCATTTAAGGCCATGTCTCCAATTGTCTTTGCATCATGGAAGCTTGGCTCTTCTGTCATTCTAGTAAAGTCACCTAATACCTCATATCCTCTTCTAGTAAAGTAGTCCTTAGCCTTAACTCCTACTAGGATTAAAGCTACATTCTCTTTCTTATCCTTTATTTCACTTTCAACTTTTCTTATGATATTTGAGTTAAATCCTCCAGCTAAACCTCTGTCAGCTGTTACTACTATATAAAGTGATTTCTTAACTTCTCTTTTATTTAAATAAGGATGTTTTAGATTGCTAGTGTAGCTTAGGGTTTCACGTATATTGTTGTATACTGTGTTGTAGAAAGGTCTGGATTTTTCCAGATTCTCCCTAGCCTTCCTAAGCTTTGATGAAGATACTAATTCCATAGCCTTAGTTATCTGCATAGTACTGTTAATCCCTTTTATCCTTCTCTTAATATCTCTTGTTGATGCCAAATTAATTCACCCCCAAATTTTTGGGAATCTTAAAGACTCTTCTTAAATTCATTTATAGCTTCAACTATCTTAGCTTCAGTTTCTTCTGATAGCAGTCCTGTATCTTTTATAGCCTTTCCGATTTCAGGGTAGTTGTTCTTAGTAAAGTTTAAGAATTCCTTTTCAAACTGAGCTATTTCATTTAGCGGCACATCTGATAAGTGCTTGTTCATAACTACATACAATATAACTACCTGATCTTCCATGTTCATAGGTGTATATTGTGGTTGTTTTAATATCTCTAAGATTCTTTCCCCTTGACTTAGTCTTTCTTGAGTGTCCTTATCAAGGTCTGAACCAAACTGCGCGAAGGCAGCTAAGTCTCTGTACTGAGCTAACTCTAGTTTTAGACTTCCTGATACTTTTTTCATAGCCTTAGTTTGTGCTGCTCCCCCTACCCTTGATACTGAAAGTCCTGTGTTTATAGCAGGTCTTTGTCCCTCGAAGAATAGGTCTGTTTCCAAGAATATCTGTCCATCTGTAATGGAGATAACGTTGGTTGGAATGTAGGCTGAGATATCTCCCGCCAAAGTTTCTATTATAGGTAGGGCAGTTATACTACCACCACCGAATTTTTCATCTAATTTAGCTGCTCTCTCAAGTAGTCTTGAGTGTAAATAGAATACGTCTCCAGGGAAGGCTTCTCTTCCTGGTGGTCTATTTAGTAGTAGTGACATGGCTCTGTAAGCTGTAGCGTGCTTTGACAGGTCATCGTATACTATTAGGACGTCCTTACCATTAGCCATGAACTCCTCACCCATAGTAACACCTGCATATGGTGCTAGGTATTGTAGTGGAGCTAGCTCACTAGCTGTTGATGAAACTACTATTGTGTAATCCATAGCTCCATGTTTTTCTAGTGTGTCTACTATATGAGCTACTGTAGATCTCTTTTGACCTATGGCTACATATATACATACAACATCCTGGCCCTTTTGGTTTATTATAGTGTCTATAGCTATAGCTGTCTTACCAGTTTGTCTATCACCTATAATAAGCTCCCTTTGTCCACGACCTATAGGGAACATTGAGTCTATTGACTTAATACCAGTTTGCAGTGGCTCATGAACTGATTTTCTAGTTATAACACCTGGTGCAATCTTCTCTACTGGACTAAATTTCTTAGCCTTAATGGCACCCTTGCCATCTATAGCCTGTCCTAGAGAGTTAACTACTCTACCAATCATTTCATCTCCAACAGGAACCTCTACTATTCTGCCTGTTCTCTTAACTGTATCCCCTTCTTTAATATGTTCGTCTGAACCTAGAAGTACACAACCTACGTTGTCTTCCTCTAAGTTAAGCGCCATACCATATACATCTCCAGGGAACTCAATTAACTCACCAGCCATACAATCCTCTAGACCGTGAATTCTTGTTATACCGTCTCCTACTTGGATAACAGTTCCTACGTCAACTAGGTCTAGCTTCTTTTCGTAGTTTTTAATTTGTTCTTTTATAATTGAACTAATTTCTTCTGGTCTCAATGACATTTTCTCACCCCAGTTTTCTATAATGATACATTCTTAATTAACTTTTCAATTTCTCCTAATTGTCCCTTGTAGCTACCGTCTATAACCTTGTTGCCTGTCTTTAAGACAATACCACCAAGAATTGACTTGTCTACTACATTCTTTAGGACTATAGTCTTGTTCATAGATTTTGATAGCTTGTCTTTCAGTTTCTCTATGGACTCTTCCTCCATAGGTATAGCTGTAAAGCAAGTTACCTCTTCTATATTGTTGTGGTCATTGTAAAGCTCAGTAAATCTCTCTGATATGCTTTCAAGATGACCTTCACGTCTCTTATCTATAATTACGTATAGGAAATTTAAAAATTCCACATTTACATTTTCGTTAAATATATTCTTTAGAATTTTCTTCTTCTCATCCTTAGAAATCTTTGGATGGGCTAAAATCCTAGCTAGATCCTCGTGACTTTCTAAGGCCTTAACCAATAGATTTAAATCCTCTTTAAATCCATCTAATTTATCTAATTCTAAACCAGCTTCAAATAATGCCTTTGCATATCTGTTAGCTACTAGTTCTGCCATTGTTGATTACCTACTTCATTGATAAATTTATCAATAGTAGCCTGTTGTGAACTAATATTGATATTTTCTTCTAGAATCTTTGAAGCAATTAGTACAGCCATGTCACCTGCTTGAGTTTTAACATCCATAAGAGCTTTTTCCTTCTCTGATTCAGCTTCTTTTCTAGCCTTAGCTACAATGTCAGCTGCCTCCTTGTTGGCCTTAGCTAATATGTCAGCCCTAACCTCATCTCCTCTTTTTCTTCCACTTTCGATGATTTCCTGAGCTTCTTCCTTGGCATTTTTAATGCTTAACTCGTATTCAGATCTCATGTTTTCTGCTTCTAGTCTTTCCTGTTCTGCCTTTTCTATGTCGGCTTTAATGGCATTTTGTCTCTTTTCTAGAGCTTCAGAAACTGGTTTATATAGTAATTTCTTAAGTCCAAAATAAAGTACCAGTAGTGAGCCTAGTGTTAGTAACATATTAAGGCCTACCGGAAGGACTCTAATATCTATATCCATAGTCCATGTCCTCCTTTACTTAGGGGTTTATTAAAGGGCCCCTCTGGACCCAATTATAAGTTTAAATCTGTGTAAGCTTTTAATAGTGGTCTTACGAATAGTAGTATTAAAGCTATTACCAGTCCATAGATACCAGTTGTCTCTGCTACCGCTTGTCCTAAAAGCATGGTTCTTGTTATATCTGCCTGTGCTTCAGGTTGTCTACCTACTGCTTCTGCTGCTCTAGCTGCTGCATGTCCCTGTCCTATTCCTGGACCAACACCTGCGATCATTGCTAAACCTGCACCTATTGCTGAACATCCTAAAATAAAAGCTTCACTTGTAATTCCTTGTACCATAATTTCTTCCTCCTCCCAAAATTTAAGAAAATTAATCTTCTAGGTTGCCACCTACAAATATCATAGTTAACATGGCAAAAATAAATGATTGTAGCACACCTGAAAATATATCAAAGTATGCGTGAAACGGTGGAGCTATCAATGGGGCTAAGATACCTACTGCTTCGTAGAATAATCCCATAATTATAACACCACTTACAATGTTACCAAATAGACGGAATGACAAAGAAATTGGGTTTGCCAATTCCCCTATTATGTTCAATGGAGTTAAAAAAGCCATAGGTTCTGTGAACCCTTTTAGATAGCCTCCTAGACCATTGTTTTTTAGGCCATAAAACTGTGTTAAAAAGAAAGTTATTAGGGCCATAGTCAGTGTTACGCTATAGTCTGATGTTGGTGGTGTTAAACCTATTAAACCTGATAGGTTTGCACAAAGTAAAAATATAACTATAGTGTATATGAAAGGTCCAAACTCCAGGTGATCCCCCATGGTTTGTTTTATAAGTCCCTGTATGCTTTCAACAGAAAGCTCTACAGCATTTATAAAACCTGAAGGTACATCTAGGTCATTTGACTTTTTCAACTTCCTATTTACAATAGCTGCAAATATCAAGATAGCTATAGTTACCAGCCAAACATTGACTATTGTATCTGGTATTAAATGCTCCTTACCAAATAAGTTTAGGTTAATTTCAAAGCCCATTATCTCCCTCCTCTCATAGGAATTAATAATACTTAATGCTTATATATTCATTATCTATTCTTTTTTCCCTTTTTTATAAAAGTATCTAAAAAAGTATAAATAACAATAACAAATTTAATTAAAACCAAACCTACTGCTGCAAAAGGGAAACTTAAGTAGTCAGCTAAAATAGCCACTAAAAGTACTATAAAGTATATTATATACCTTAGGAAATAGTGCTTAATAGTGTACTTGTAGGCAGCATCGGGGTCCATAGTAACAGCCTTCTTACCAGTTGATTCTATTAGCTTGAAACTTAAAACGCCTGCTAAAGTTCCAAATATTAAACCTAGCCCATTGGTCCTATAGTCTTCTGTAAAGAAAAACACAAATCCTAGGAGAATCAAGGCCACTATCAAAGTAATTTTTATTAAAAAATTAACTAAATCTTCTCTCTCAAACATAGTCCACCTAATTTCTAACTATTTTTTATTTTTATCCCCCTTACTTCTATCGGCTAATTTCAATAAATTTAAAAAGCCAGTTATAGAGCCAAGTATGATAAAAATTAAACTAAACAACATATCTCTATTAAATTTCCTATCCAGGTAGATTCCCAGATAAAGACCAGCTATAATTGGTATTATCATATTTAGACCAACCTGGGTTATAAGGCCTAAATTCGTGTACATATTCTTCTTTTTCTTCATTTCATACACCTCACTTATAGCCATTTATTTTAAATAGGGATTTTCTATATATTCTAAATATACATAAACTAACTTAATAATGCAATCTATATTTAAGTTTATCGGAGCTTGTCTTTGTGAAAAAATAAGCCATTAATTACTTATCCTTAGTATATAAGTATATAAAAACTTCCCCTATTTTACAACCAGTAAAATGAAAGGAAGTTTCAGTTTATGCTAACTTATCTATAATAATATTCACTATTCTTTCAGCTGCCCTACCATCTCCATAAGGGTTTACAGCATTAGCCATTTTTTTATATTCAGTTTGGTCTTTTAAAAGTAGATCAAGTTCCCTGTATAGGTCCTCATACTCTACTCCTACAAGTTTACAAGTACCAGCCTCTACTCCTTCTGGTCTCTCTGTTTCATGCCTTACTACTAGAACAGGCTTACCTAGACTAGGTGCCTCCTCCTGAATTCCACCAGAATCTGTTACTACTAGATGGCATTTCCCTATTAGATTTGTAAATGGTTGGTAGTCCATAGGCTCAACTAAGTGAACCCTAGGGTTTCCATCAAATACTGATTGGGCTATGTCCCTTACCTTAGGATTTAGGTGAATAGGGAAGATTACTTCTACATCCTCATACTCCTGACTAATCTTATTTACAGCCTTAAAGATATTTTCCATAGGCTTACCTATGTTTTCCCTCCTATGGCTGGTTAAGAGTATTACTCTCTTTTGATGGAAGTCTATGGTATTTAAAAGCTCTTCTTCAAAGCTATAGTCTTCTTCTATAGCATAGAAAAGTGCGTCTATAACTGTGTTTCCTGTTACATATATATCTTCTTTGCTGTAATTTTCCCTTAGTAGATTGTCCCTGCTTTTTTCTGTAGGGGCAAAGTGAAAATTAGTCATAATGCCTGTTAGTCTTCTATTTACCTCTTCTGGATAGGGAGAGTAAATATTGTTGGAGCGAAGTCCTGCCTCTATATGGCCTACCTTAACCTTCTTGTAGAAGGCTGCCAGTGCTCCTGAAAAAACTGTTGATGTGTCTCCCTGGACTAAAAGTAGGTCTGGCTCTACCTCTTCTATTACCTTTTCAAGACCCTCTAGGGCCTTAACAGTTATCTCTGTTAGGCTTTGTCCTGGCTTAAATATATTTAAGTCATAGTCTGGGACTATATCAAACAAACTTAGAACCTGGTCTAGCATGTCCCTGTGCTGGGCTGTAATACAGGTTACTGAGTCTATCTCCTCTCTTTTTTCCATCTCCTTTATTATGGGAGCCATTTTTATACCCTCTGGTCTAGTGCCAAAAACTGTTAGCACCTTAATCTTCTTCATGGTCTTCCTCCTTTTTTGGACTGTAGAGTCCTATCTTTCCTGCTAAAAATATGGTAACTACAAAAACCAAGGCTGCCATAAGAACTGCCCTCTTGGAATTTGCCTTTGAAATAAGCACTGCACATATACCAAAAACTGCACTAATAGAATAGAGTATCAAAACTGTTTTTCTTTGGGAAAAACCCATTTTTAGAAACCTATGGTGAAGATGCCCCTTGTCGGCCTCCATTATAGGTTTTTTGTTTATTAGCCTTCTAAGTATGGCAAAGGCTGTGTCAAATATAGGTACCCCTAGAATTATTATAGGAACTACAAAGGCTATAGTGGCTACTGACTTCATTACCCCTTCTATAGACAGACTGGCCAACATAAAACCTAGAAAAAGTGCTCCTGTATCCCCCATAAATATACTGGCTGGATTAAAGTTATAGGGTAGAAATCCCAGGCAAGCTCCAGCTATTATGGCTGATAGGATCATAACCGGTATGTTATTAAACTTATAGCCTACTAGTAAAAATGAAAAGGCTGATATCATAGAGACACCTGCAGATAACCCATCTAGACCATCTATAAGATTTAAGGTGTTGGTTATACCTACTACCCAAAATATAGTCAGGGGTATAGATAGAATTCCAAGCCTTATTATCTGATCTCCAGTGTTAAAGGGATTGGTTATGCCCTCTACCCTTATGCCGCCAGCTACTAAGATAGCAGCTGCTAGAACCTGGGCCAGAAGCTTCTTTCTAGCACTTAGCTCTCTCGTGTCATCTATAATGCCCGAAACTAGGATTATAGTAGCTCCCAGTAAGGTGGCTACCAGCTCCTTATCTAGGTCTAGGAAAAAAATCGAACTTACTACAACAGCAATATATATACTCAAACCACCCATTAAAGGTATAGGCTTTTTATGTACTCTTCTCTCATCTTTAGGTATATCTATAGCACCTATTTTTACCGCAAACTTTCTCACCAGAGGAGTGGCCATAAGAGCTATTAAAACAGACACTAAAAAAGGCATTATAACTTTTGTCATATAAACTCTCCTAACATTATATAGTCTTATAAAATTTTATATTAAGAAGACTAATAAGTCAATGTATTGAGCTGTTTTGTAAACTAATCTTAATCTTTCTAGACTATTTGGATTAATTTTTTATAAAATAATACTTATACAATTTTCTTATATTTAAAGATTAAGAATCTTCTATATCTAGATTAAAATCCTAGAAAGGCAATCCAGGCTTTTCATATTGTTTTTAATGAAGATTTTTTCCTAATCCTTCCTATTATATATAGATTTATTTATCCTTATTTTTAGAAAGCTATAATTCAGAAAAAACAAGGCCTTTCTTTCCTAAACCAAAGACCTAGGTCCTTTAAAAACCAGTTTCATATTTATGCAAAAAAATAAGGGAATGAAATTCATTCCCTTAGGCCTTACTTTGTACCAAACAGTCTATCTCCTGCATCTCCTAGACCAGGTAGGATATACTTGTTTTCTGAAAGTTTATCGTCTATGTTTGCTAGATATATATCTACATCTGGATGGGCTTTTTGTACTGCCTCCACTCCCTCTGGTGCAGCTATAAGGCAAACTAACTTCATGGATTTAGATCCCCTCTTCTTAAGGAAATCCAGAGCTGCTACAGCTGATCCACCTGTTGCCAACATTGGGTCTAAAACTATTAGATCCCTTTCCGTTACATCCTTTGGAAGTTTACAGTAGTACTCTACAGGCTCATAAGTATCTGGATCTCTATACAATCCTATATGACCTACCTTAGCTGCTGGTAAAATATCCATCATACCATCAACCATTCCTAGTCCAGCTCTTAAAATAGGCACTAAGCCTACTTTTTTACCAGCTATAATCTGTGCCTTTGTCTTTACCATTGGAGTTTCTATTTCTATTTCCTCCAGGGGAAGATCACGAGTAACCTCATAGCACATAAGAGTTGAAACCTCTTTAACAAGTTCTCTAAACTCCTTTGATCCTGTATTTTTATCTCTAATATAAGTTAACTTATGCTTTATTAGAGGATGATCTAAAACTACTACTTTTCCCATATTAAGACTCCTTTCAATTTTTACTTAAGCTTCTAAGTCAGATATTTTATCCACTCTTCTTTGGTGTCTGCCACCTTCAAAAGAAGCGTTTAAATAAGCCTTAACTATTTCCATAGCTAAGTCGCGACCAGTAACCCTACCACCTAAGGCCAAGATATTAGCGTCATTGTGCTCCCTGCTCATTCTAGCTGAGTAGGTATCTCCACAAAGAGCTGCTCTTATACCATCAACCTTATTGCAAGCAATAGAGATGCCTATACCTGTACCGCAGATGGCGATACCTCTTTCCACCTCTCCTGCTACTACAGCTTCTGAAAGCTTTCTTGCATATTCTGGATAGTCTACAGAATCCTTGTTGTAGGTTCCATAGTCCACCACTTCAAGGCCCTCAGCCTCTAGAAACTCCCTAACCTCTTCCTTTAATTCAAACCCACCATGGTCACTTGCTATTCCTATCTTCATAAAAATCCTCCTAGTTAATTTTTTCCAGAAATCCATCTATATACTTTTCTAGCTCTTCTAAAGTATCTAAATATATATCCAAAGTTCCTAAAAAAGGATCCTTGATATCCCTACCACTGCCACTAGCCAGGCTAGCCAGACTAAAAACCCTGCCCCTTAGTCCAGGCTCCATACTTAAGATCCTGTCCCTTTGGTCTCCTGTCATGGTAAGAATAAGGTCCCTGGTCCTAAGACTTTCCAGGTCCAAGGGTCTGACCCTATGTCCACTTATATCTATACCCTTAGTCTCCATGGCCCTTACAGAATTTAAACTAACCCTGTCCAGGGGGTTGGCAAAAATCCCTCTAGAATCCACCTCTAGTTTAAGGCCCAAGTTTCTTGATTTTTCCCTAAGGAGTCCTTCAGCCATAGGGCTCCTACAGGTGTTGCCAGTGCAAATAAAACTAATCTTCATCTTAGCTCTCCTCTACCAGTTTTCCTCCACTGGCCTTTTCCATCCTATTCATTATAGCCTTTCCCAATCCTTTATAAGGGAAAGACTCTGAAAGAATTATATCTACATCCAAATCATCAAACTGTCTTAGGACTGAGAATAAGTTGTGACCCACTTCTTCTAGGTCCTCCCTTTTTCCTAGGGAAAGTTTAAAGTCGGTCTTGTAAAGCTCCAAACTTTCATCGGTAGAAATAACCCCTACCTTAAGACCCTGACCCTTATAAAACTCCAGATCTCTTATTATTCCCTTAGTCATAGGCCCTAGGTCACCTCTATATAGGTACATGTCGGCCTTAGGTGCATAGTGCCTGTACTTTTGACCTGGTGATTTAGGCACTAGGTCCTTCTTTACAATTGCCAGATCCTCCTTAGTCCTAGGGTCTATCTTCCTTAGGTCCTCTAGGGTTATGCCACCTGGCCTTAGGATCATAGGAAAATCTCCACTCACATCTACTACAGTAGACTCAAGGCCTATACCAGTGTCTCCCCCGTCTACTATTAGATCCACCCTAGACTTTAGGTCCTGGTAGACATGGTCTGCACTAGTAGGACTTGGCCTACCTGAGCTGTTAGCACTAGGTGCTGCTATAGGTGTATCGCTTAGTTCTATTAAGGACCTAGCCAGCTCTGAGCTAGGCATTCTTATGGCTACTGTATCCAGGCCTGCTGTTATTATATCTGGAACTATTTTACTGCGCTTAAAAATAAGAGTTATAGGCCCTGGCCAAAACTCCTTCATTATCTTCTCCGCTTCTTCTGGTATTTCGCTAACCAGACTTTCCAGCATATACCTATTTGAAATATGAAGAATCAAGGGATTATCACTAGGTCTACCCTTGGCCCTAAATATATTCTCTACAGCCTCTTGATTTAAACCATCTGCTCCTAGACCATAAACTGTCTCTGTAGGAAAGGCTACTAGCTTGCCCTCCTTAATATAGGCTCCAGCTTCCTTTAAAGCTGGATCCCTATAGTCCAAAACCTTTACAATTTTCGTTTCCATTTCTCTATCGCCACTTTCTTTTATTCCAACCTACATTATACCTTATAAGAGGTTTTTTTAAAAAACTTTTCTATATATAATACCATATATTCCAAACTTATATTAGCCCTAGGCCCATTTATTTTATTTTTATTTTTTATAATTTTCAGCCACCACTACACCATAGGCCTTAGGGGTATTTTCCCTCTGGCCCCCTCTCTAGAACTCATCTTCATGGGATTTTACATTTTTTTACTTATAGATATTCTTAATTGATAGCGACTATCCATTAGTATTGCCTATTTAAATAATTCTATTTTTAATGATAACATATGTAAGTAGAAATCAGTATTACATATAAAAAATAATTTATTAAAAAGGGGATGTTTTTTATGAGACCAAGACCAAAAGCTATGGAAAAAGTTGAGGAGTTAAAGGGAATAAACTCAGTAGGCGTTAAGGAAGCCCACGAAAGAGGACAAAAGGTTGTAGGTATGTATTGTGTTTATTCACCACAAGAGATAGCTATGGCAGCTGGTGCTATTCCTGTATCACTTTGCGGTACTTCAAATAATCCAGTTGCAGAGGCTGAGAGAGTTCTGCCTCGTAATCTTTGCCCACTTATTAAGTCAAGTTATGGCTTTGCCATAACTGATACCTGCCCATACTTTGCCTTTTCAGATGTTATCTTGGCTGAAACTACTTGCGATGGTAAGAAGAAGATGTATGAGCTAATGGCAGAAATGAAGCCTACTCATGTTATGAACCTTCCACAGTCTGCCCATCAAGAGGATGACCTTGAAATCTGGAAAAGAGAGATGGTTAAATTTAAGGAGTTCTTAGAAAAGGAATTTGACCTTGAAATTACTAATGATGATCTTTCAGAGGCTATAAAGCTTGTTAACAGGGAGAGAAGAACTTTCAGAAAGCTTCATGAGTTAAACAAGCATGTTCCTGCTCCACTTTCAGGTGTAGACATGATGAAGGCTCAGTGGTTTAAGGGCTTTAATGTTGATAAACTTGGTGGTATAGAATTGGTTGAGGAACTTATAGAGGAAATAGAGGAGAGAATAGAAGAGGGTAAATTTGCCTTTGATGAGTCTGCTCCTAGAATCCTAGTTACTGGCTGCCCTATTGGTGTTGGTTCAGAGAAGGTTCTTACTGTTTTAGAGGATGCTGGTGCATCAGTTGTTGTTCTTGAGAACTGTACAGGCTACAAGCCTCTTGCTTCCTATGTTGATGAGGACAAGGATCCTATAGATGCCTTGGCTGAAAAGTATCTTTCAACTCCTTGTTCATGTATGACTCCTAATACAGATAGATTTGAGTTAATTCGTGAACTGGCTGAAGAATACTCTGTTGATGGTATAGTGGATTTAACTTGGCAGGCTTGTCATACTTACAATATAGAGTCCTATTCTCTTAAGGACTATGTAAAGGATAAAATAGGACTTCCTTTCTTACAGGTGGAAACAGATTATTCAGATTCAGATCTTGGCCAACTAAAGGTTAGGGCTGAGGCTTTCTTGGAAACTATTCCTGCAAGAAATAAATAAGATAAAGGATGTGATTGTTTGATCAGTATAGGTATAGATGTAGGCTCTGTTGCTGCTAAGGCAGCTGCCTTTGATGGGGAGAAGATACTGGCGACTTCCCTGATGCCTACAGGCTGGAGTCCAAAGGAGGCAGGACAGATGCTTTTGGAGGATATTTTAAATAAAACCAATACTAAGAGGGGGGATGTTAAATCCATAGTTGGTACAGGCTACGGCAGGGTTTCCCTTCCCTTTATAGATAGGCAGATTACTGAAATTACCTGTCATGGCAGGGGTGCTCACTATGTAGACCCTAGTATAAGAACGGTTATAGATATTGGGGGTCAAGACAGCAAGGTTATAAAGATCAATGAGGATGGCCAGGTTATAGACTTTCTTATGAATGATAAGTGTGCTGCTGGTACTGGTAGGTTTTTACAGGTTATGGCCAATGCCCTAGAACTAGATGTAGGAGAGCTTTCAGAACTGGCTAAGGGGCAGGCTCCTGCTAATATAAGCAGTATGTGTACGGTTTTTGCTGAATCAGAAGTTGTTAGCCTGGTGGCTGAAGGAAATTCTAAAGAAACCATAGCTTCAGGACTTTTACATTCTGTTTGCAACAAGACCTATTCCCTGGCTAGCAAGCTGGGAGTTGAGGATAAGGTGTTTTTCTCTGGTGGAGTCTCAAAAAATCAATTATTGGGAGAGCTGCTGGCAGAAAGACTGGGAACAGAAGTTTCCTATAATGACCAGTCCCAGTTTCTAGGTGCTATAGGAGCTGCTATTTTAGCCTATAGATAAATTTAAAACTTAAGATTTATAGATAATAGAAACTAGTTAACCCTAGTTTCTATTTTTTTAGCCTTTAAACTTCAACAAAAAAGAGAGACCTTATAAGTCTCCCCTCTAATGCTTTAGCCCTCTTCCTTTAGTATAAGCTTTAGGATTAGCTGCAGCTTCATCCTGTCTACAGGGTCGTCTAATTGAAAGTCAATCTTTGACTCTATTTCATTTATCCTCTTCCTAACTGTATTCACATGGACAAAAAGTTCTTTGGCTGTAAGGCTATAGTTTAAGTTGGAGTCCAGGTAGATACTCAAGGTCCTTATAAGATCCTTGTCCTCGTGGTTCTCCAAAACTTTTATGCCCTCTGCTACACTGCTATACTCATCCTCTTTTAAGTCTATCCAACCTAGAACCCCAAGACTATCATACCAGATAGTTTCCTGGTCTGGATAAATTAGGCTACCTACTTCATAGGCCCTTATTCCCCTATCTAGGCCTAGGGGAAAATCCTTAGCCTCAAAGGCCAGGTTGGAGTAGCCATACTTTAGGTCTATGCCCTTTCTCTTTAGTCTTTGATTAAAGTCCTTGTAGCTCTTATCTACAATAGAAAAAACTGTATCGGAATAGAAAACCACTACCCCTTCATTCTGTAAAAGGCCTATATTGCCTCCCAGCCTTGACATGGTATTAGAGTATATGTACTCTATGGCCTCCCTATCCTCCTCCTTGTACTTAAAGTATAGAAGGCTTAATTTCTGATTTACATCTAGGCCTACTCCGTCCAAGGTGGATATGATTTCATCCTGACTTAGGGGATGGCCCTGCCTCAGGGTATTTAAAAATCTCTCAAACTCCCTGTTTTTAAATATATTGGATAGGCAGATGCTTTCGTAGACTGACTGGACCAGTACATAGGCCAGCCTTAAGACTATTTCATCAAAGTAGTTGATCCTGTAGCTGCCCTCTATTATTATCAGGCTGGCCTTTAGATCCCCATTTACATTTATGGGTAGGTTGATAAAACTTCTGCCTCTTGAGTCTACATACCTAACTATATTTAACTTGTCATAGATTACCTGCTCCTCTAGACCCTTTGTCTTAAAGTAGGAGTCTGGATTTTCTATATCCTTGGAGCTCTTGTGGTAGATGTCCTTCTTGTTGTCGTAGATAAAGGCCTTTAGGCCACTGTATTCCTCTAGTTCCAAGAGGACATTCTTAAGCTTCATTACCTGGTAGGATTCGTGGTTGACCTTGAGGCAGTCTATACCACTTATCTTTAAGTCGTTCATTACCTTATTCATTACAGCTATATTTAAATCCCTTATTATCTCTATCCAGTTGGCCTTAGGATTAATGCTTAGAAGGGGCACCTGATAGATTTCACAGGCCTCTATTAGCTCCTCTGGCATCTGGTCTATATAGACTCCCAGCTTTAGACCTATGCCTGCTAGATTTTTAAAGCAATCATTTTCTGAAAGCTTTAAGAAATATTGTGGATCTTCTAAAGTTAGCCTCCCTGTTGATACCAAAAAGTCCCCCTGACGTATTTGGTAGTTTTCGTAGCCTCCATCTAGAGTTAGTATATTTTCTATAGTCTTATGAAAGCCTGCCCTGCCTGCTACATAGTCAAAGTCATCTAGTAGAACCATATCATTAGATGTTATTCCCATAATATCACCCTCTTAAATCTATTATAGTATAAGAGGGTCATATTAGTAAGTCTATTCTATTTTAGGGGACTTATATATTTATTGATCCTTGTTCTCTCCCTAAACTCCTCTAGGGCTTCCTCTACCAGGCTCTTATTTGTATAAAGGTCATACATCATGGCTGCAAATATCTTGGCAGCATAGACAGCTCCCTTTACTCCTATAGTAGATCCTGATGCAGCTGTAGCCTGCCAGGAGTGAGCTGCTATACCTAGGGGCCAGCTGGCTGTCAAAAATAAGTTCATAGGCATTATAAAGGATACATCCCCGCTGTCTGAAGAACCAGTTACAGATACTAGGCTTGACTTTTCCTTGTCCACAACTCCTTCGTAGATAGGTCTTATATTGTGGATATCTGCCTCTGGTGAAAGTTTTCTAAGCTCCCCTTCTAAAAGAGACCTGTCTAGGCTTTCCTGGAGCCTTCTGGCAAAATCAAGTTCCTCTTCTGTGTAGCTAGGGCTTTCTACTTCCATCATGTTCTTGTAGGTTAGCTTGTAGAGAGTGTCGTTTTCAAGCTTCTCATAACAGCCTGATATAACCTGATAGTCCATGGTGGTTCCGTTCATTAGGGCTGAACCCTCTCCCACCCTTATAAGCCTTTCTGTTATGCCATTAACATGGCTTCTGTGAGGTGCTCTGACAAAGTACCAGCTTTCTGCCTCCCTAGGGACTATATTAGGCGCTCCTCCTGCATTGGTTATGGTGTAGTGAATCCTAGCCTCCTGGATAACATGCTCCCTTAAATAGTTGGCTCCCACATTCATTATCTCCACAGAGTCCAGGGCTGATCTACCAGATTCTGGGGACTGGCCTGCATGGGCTGATATGCCATGAAATTTAAACTTTATGGAATTATTGGATAAAAATCCTGAGTTTAGGGCTACATTAGTATTCATAGGATGCCAGCTTAGGGCTAGATCACAGCCATCAAAGGCTCCCTCCTTTATCATTCTTACCTTGCCCACTAGGGTCTCCTCTGCAGGGCAGCCGTAGAACCTAACCGTTCCCCTATGCTCCTTTAAAAACTCCTTTATGGCCAAGACTGCTCCCAGTCCAGCTGATCCCAATAAATTGTGGCCACAGCCATGGCCTGGTCCTCCTGGCACAATAGGACAGTAGCAGGGATTTAATTCCTGGGACAGGTCAGGTAGGGCATCGTATTCGCCTAGTATGGCTATAACTGGCCTGCCCTCCCCATATTCAGCATAGAAGGCTGTAGGCATATTCTTTACCTCTACTATATTAAAGTCATTTTCCACCAATATATTCCTAAAAAGATTTGAGGCAAACTCCTCCTCTTCAGATATTTCAGGCCTATTCCAGATCTCAAGGGCCACGTCCTCTATAAGATCTGATAGGACATTTACATAGTTTAATATCTTTTTTTTTTCCATATTAATCATCTCCAAGTTTTATTATTCTATAATTCTAAAAAAATAATATAACTTTTAGTGTCTTTGGTATATGTAGAAATTTTCATTTTTCAACCCTTTTTTTGGAGATATTTTCATCTGTCCACAGGTCCAGGGACTTATCAACAGCCAGACATAAAAAAATCGGACAAGAAGTCCTTGTCCGATTTATCCTACCTGCTTTAATTTTTCTGCCTGATCTGATGTTACCAAGCTGTCTATCATTTCATCTAGGTCTCCATTTAGGAAGTCCTCTAGCTTGTAGACTGTTTTATTTATCCTATGATCTGTTATCCTTCCCTGTGGGAAGTTATAGGTTCTAATTCTCTCTGATCTGTCTCCTGTTCCTACCTGAGATCTTCTCTCCTGAGATATCTCAGCATGTTGTTCCTGCATCATCTTGTCATAAAGTCTAGTCTTTAAGATCTTAAAGGCCTTGTCCTTATTTTTAAGCTGGGACTTCTCATCCTGGCAGGAAACTACCATGCCTGTTGGCACGTGAGTTAATCTTATGGCAGAGTCAGTAGTGTTTACAGACTGACCACCATTACCTGATGATCTGTAGGTATCTACCCTAACATCGCTCATATTTAAATCTACGTCTACGTCTTCAGCTTCTGGTAAAACTGCTACTGTAACAGTTGAGGTGTGAATTCTACCACCTGATTCTGTTTCCGGAACTCTTTGTACCCTGTGAACTCCAGATTCATACTTTAGCTTGCTGTAGGCTCCGTTACCCTTTACCATAAAGATAACTTCCTTGTAGCCTCCAACTCCCTGTTGGTTGGAACTCATTACCTCTACCTTCCATCCTTGACTATCGCTAAACATACTGTACATTCTAAATAGACTACCAGCGAAAAGCCCTGCTTCATCTCCACCTGCTCCTGCTCTAATTTCCACTATTACGTTTTTGTGGTCATTAGGGTCTTTAGGGATTAGTAGAACCTTCAGCTCCTGTTCTAAAACCTCAAGCTCCTCTTCTTTTTCTGGTATTTCTTCCTTAAGAAGTTCTCTCATCTCATCATCTAGTTTTTCATTTAAAAGTTCCTTATCCTCTTCAAGAGTCTCCAAAACTTTGTTATATTCTCTATATTTAAAGACAATAGGTTCTATCTCCGCATGCTCCTTCACTAGCTTCTGCCATTCAGGTATGTCCGCAATAATATCTGGATCAATTATCTTCTCACTTAAATCCCTGTATTTTGTTTCTATAAATGATAATTTCTCTAGCATATTATCCTCCTCTCTAAAACTCTTCTATTTTTATTATATCACTAATTTATCTATCTTTGCCAACTTTCTATCTTACATTTGAATATTTATTGTGAACTATAGATATTATTCCCGCTGTCAGAATTATATATATAGGACTTATCTTAAAGTAGATTACAAGGGCTACAGTTAAAAGACCTACTCCTATGGTAAAGGGAGTTCTGTCTTTTCCAACTAGTTTGTAAACTGCTGAAACTATTAAGGCCACTACTGCCGGCCTAATTCCCTTAAATACCTTCTCCACTATAGGATTTCCCCTAAGCTGGCTGAATACTGTAGCTATTAGGAGGATTATAAAAAAAGATGGTAGGATGGTGCCAAGAAGTGATGCCAAGGCTCCTCTTATCCCCTTAACCCTATAACCTATATAGATACTGGTATTTACTGCTACTGGACCTGGAGAACCCTGTACTATGGCTAGGGCATCTATAAACTCCTCTTCCTCTATCCAGTGTTTTTTGTCCACTACTTCCTCCTTTATAATAGGGATCATAGCATAGCCTCCACCAAAGGTAAATGCGCCTATCTTAAAGAAGGTAAGAAACATTTCAAGTAACATATTAACCCTCCTAATAAATAACTACGCCACATATTCCGGCTAGAACTATGGCCAGTATGGGATTTAATTTCTTAAAGTTTACCAGGCCAAATATAACCAGGGACAGGGCTACTGATTTTAAATCTATAAAGGCGTCCATACCTACAGTTACTGCCGCTGAAAGTATAAGTCCAAAAACCACTGGTCTGATTCCCTTGAAAAACCAGTCCATATAAGGCGAATCCTTGAACTTGTTTATAAAGTGAATTATTAGACTCATTATTATAAAGGAAGGTAGAACCACAGCAAAGGTTGCTACTATTGAACCTAGGACTCCACTTACCTTGTAACCCAAGTATGTAGCAGAATTAATGGCTATAGGGCCTGGTGTCATCTCTGAAACTGCCAATATATCTATAAATTCCGCTGTAGTAAGCCAGCCATGAACCTCTATAATTTCCTTCTTTATAAGGGGAAGCATAGCATAGCCACCACCAAAACTAAAAGCTCCTATCTTTAAAAATGATAGGAATAATTTAATAAGTTTACTCAAAACTATCCCTCCTTAAATCCTAATACCACCCTGTCCATATTCTGAAGATCCTTAAGAATCTCAAGCTTCTTAAAGCCTGCCTCTTCCATTAGGTCAAAGACTTTTTGACCCTGGTCAAAGCCTATCTCAAATATTAAGAGACCACCAGGCTTAAGGTAGTCAGGAGCCTTAGCCACTATAGACCTATAAAAGTCAAGGCCATCCTCCCCTCCATCTAAGGCTAGTCTAGGTTCATAGAAAAGTTCTACCTGTAACCTATCTATCTCTCTAGGTGGAATATAGGGTGGGTTTGAAACTATTATATCAAAATCTCTAGACTCTAGTTTTTCAAAAAGATCACTTTTTATAAGCTGAACTTCAGGAAGGTCTAGGGCCTCTTTATTCTTTTCAGCCATCTTAAGGGCAGAGTCTGAAATATCCAGTCCCAGGGCCTTTATATTCCTATTATAGTAGGCCAAAGACAGGATTATAGCACCACTGCCTATGCCTATTTCCAGAAGCTTATACTCTTTTGAATCCATATAGTCAAGAAGATATTCCACTAAAATTTCCGTATCCTGGCGGGGGATTAAAACCCCTTCCCCCACCTGGAAGTCCAGTCCCATAAACTCAGTCTTCCCCAAAAGATACTGAAGGGGATAACCCTCGAGCCTTCTCTCTATAAGGGCAAAAAACCTATCTACCAAGTTCTGGTCCAGGACCTCCCTAGGATTTAACATTAAATAAAGCCTATCTACTCCTAAAAGCTCCTCTAGTATAAGCCTTGCTTCTAGGCTTCCATTAGCATATTCAACTTTTCCAAGGCTTTCCTCTCCAGCCCTTAAAATCTCCCCTATTACCATCTGTCATCTTCCTTATTGTCTGGTATAACTAACTTTAGGGCTTCTATAGCCACCTCTATCTGATCTCCATCTGGTTCCTTAACTGTAGCAAACTTTTGCATCATAAGTCCTGGGTAGGATAGGTAGTAGGAAAGCTTGCTGTTACTCTTACCTATGGCCCTGTTTATCTCATAGGATATACCAGCTATAACCGGTAGCATCAAAAGCCTTATTAGCAGTCTCTTAACTGGGTTAGGCCAGCCAAAAAACGAAAGTACCACTATGCTGACTATCATAACCATAAACATAAAGCTAGTTCCACATCTAGGGTGGAGTATAGGGTATTTCTTAACATTTTCCACTGTTAGGGGGTCCCCATTTTCATAGCAGTGTATGGTCTTGTGTTCTGCTCCATGGTATTCAAAAAGCCTTTTGGTTTCCTTGCTCCTAGACATTAGGAGTAGGTAGATTAAAAATATAGTTATTCTAATTAGTCCCTCCACAAGGTTTAGGAGCAAGTGGGAATCTATATTTTTAACAAAGAGACTGGTTATAAGATTTGGTATAAGCATAAATAGAACTATACTTATAGTTAAAGACATTAAGATGGTAAAGAAAAGCTCTAGTTTTTCTGCCTTGTCCTTGGAAAAATGCCTGTCGAAAAAGCCCTCCTCCAAGTCCTCTTCATCAAAGTAGGCCTCAGCTGAATAGGTCAAAGCCTCTATACCTGTTTCCATGGCCTCAAAAAGACCTACTACACCTCTTATAAGGGGTAGCTTTAGTATAGGGTATCTCATTCCCAGGCTATTAAGCTTCTCTGTCTTAAGCTCTATATTTCCCTCTGGCTTCCTAACTGCTATAGAAATGTCCTTGGGACCCTTCATCATAATTCCTTCTATAAGGGCCTGGCCACCAATGCTTGTAATATGCTTAGGGGATCTATCTAAATCTTTTATCTTCATTCATATCACAACCTTTGCTATATAAAAAATAAAGGTTAGATGCAATAGCAGCTAACCCATCTGTGCAGAAATTATTTAATGCCATATTTTTTCTTGAACTTGTCAACTCTTCCGCCTGCTTCAGCGAATTTTTGACGACCTGTAAAGAATGGATGGCATTCTGAACAAATTTCCACTCTTAATTCTTCTTTTGTTGAACCAGTTGTAAATGTATTACCACATGCGCAAGTTACCTTTGCTTCATGGTATTCTGGATGAATTCCCTTTTTCATTGCTTTCACCTCACTTCAGCAATTCTATACAAATTTTCGTATTCTCATAATTTTACTAATCAATTATAACATAGGATATTTCCAATTTCAACTGAATAAAGCAAATATTAGACAAGAAAATAAAGTATAAAACCTAAGTACTTTTTATAACATAGTCTACATTCTATCATCAATTAAGCTAGCTTTCAATAAGTCTAATTTAATTTTCCAAGGCCAGCTTCCCTGTGAAGCTCCAAGTCCTCTTCACTATAACCTAGCCTTTCCATTAGAAGCTCTACAACCTTAGCCTCCGACTCTAAAACCTCTTCCTTCTCCCTACCCTCCAGCTCTTCTACACCTGTTATAAACTGGCTATAGGTTTTGTCCATATCAACAGACTTTATATCTGTAGCTGGCTCCAACAAGGCGAAAAGAACATGTTCAGCCCTGTTCTTTTCTACTATTTGCCATATATCAGAAGGCTTTAGGTAGCTATCCATCAACTCTAAAATATCATACTTCCCCGTTTCATAGCTAGCGCCAGTCTCCTTGGCTGCCCTAACTAAGAACAACTTTACTATATCATTTAAAACATTATCAGCAAAACTATCTACACTTATAACCATAGACTGTTTCCTAATGAAAACTATCAGATCCCTTAAGCTAACCAAAATATCATCCCCTCAACTAATCTATACCCATTTAAAGGGGAAAGACTAGTCAGCTCTTCTAGGCTACCAAAGTTTTTTTCCCATTATATCTATAAACTCCTGATTGCTTCTAGTACGGGTCAGGTTGGTTATAAGAGTTTCTGTTATATCCTGAGTTGGGGAATTACCCAGGGCTTTTCTCATAGCCCAGATAGTATCCAACTCTTCCTTACTAAGAAGAAGCTCTTCTTTTCTAGTGCTGGACTTGTTTATATCAAGAGCTGGGAAGATTCTCTTCTCTGAAAGTTTCCTATCCAGATGAACCTCCATATTACCAGTTCCCTTAAACTCCTCAAATATAACATCATCCATTCTGCTACCAGTTTCTACCAGGCCTGTAGCAAGTATAGTTAAGCTTCCACCTTCCTCTAGATTTCTGGCTGCACCAAAAAACCTCTTGGGACTGTGTAAGGCTCCTGGATCCAATCCTCCAGAAAGAGTTCTACCTGTAGAAGGTATTGTAAGGTTATAGGCCCTTGCCAGCCTAGTTATACTGTCAAGAAGTACTACTACATCCTTGCCATGTTCTACTAGCCTCTTGGCTCTTTCCAGGACTATTTCCGCAACCTTGGTGTGGTGGCTAGGCAGCTCATCAAAAGTAGAATAAACTACATCACCATTGACAGATCTTTTCATATCTGTAACTTCCTCAGGTCTTTCATCTATTAATAAAACTATTATTTCAATTTCAGGATAATTTTGTGAAATAGCATTGGCTATATTCTTTAAAAGAGTAGTCTTACCTGCTTTGGGAGGAGATACTATCATTCCCCTTTGGCCCTTACCTATAGGTGAGATTAAATCTATAACTCTAGTGGAAAGATTGTTCTTGCTGGTTTCTAAAACTATCTTCTCCCTAGGATAAATAGGAGTTAAACTATCGAAATTTGGTCTGTTTATAGCTGTTTCTGGCTCAAGACCATTTACTTTTTTTACATAAAGTAGAGCTCTATACTTCTCTCCTGGCTTAGGTGGTCTGGTTATACCAAAAACCTTGTCTCCAGTCTTAAGCTTAAAGCGTCTAATTTGAGATGGGGATATGTAAATATCTCTATCTCCAGAAAGATAATTATCACATCTTAAGAATCCGTAGCCATCCTGGTGGACATCTAGAATTCCCTCTGCACCGTTAATATTATCCATCTGCTCTAGTTCCTCTGAAACCTTATCTGGTAGTTCCTGCATATCTATATCTTCTATTTCTAGACTATGATCTTCAGCTTCCTGCTTAACTATCTTCCCATCTTCATCTGGCTCTACACCAGCTTCATCTAGGATAGCCTGGATCAACTCATCTTTTCTATAAGTCGTAACGCTTTTAATCTTCATAGCCTTCCCTATGACCCTTAGGTCCTGTAGGGTTTTACTACTTAATTCTTCTATATCCAATCTGACACCTCCATTATACCAAGGGAATCCACTGTGTGAATTCCCTAATAAACTATATTAACTTGTATTTAAATTGAATTTAAACGGTATGATTCAAGATATGTTCAAACTATACTATTCATTATACAATAAGTTCTGTTTTTTTCAATTATTTTATTTGGCATATTGTGGTTTCTTATCCAGCCTGTGAATGGTCTCTATAAATCTAACTGTTCCAGTTTCTGCCCTCATAACTACAGAGCTAGTCCTTGCCTGGTTGTTGCCATGGAAGGTAACACCCTTTAAAAACTCTCCATCAGACACCCCTGTAGCGGCAAAAAATACCTTGTCAGTCTTAACTAGATCGGAAATCTTAAAAATCTTGTCCATGTCAAGAATTCCCATTTCATGACATCTTCTAATCTCCTCATCATTAGTAGGCCAAAGTCTTCCTTCAAAATATCCCCCCAAACACTTTAGGGCTGAAGCTGCCAAAACTCCCTCTGGTGCTCCACCAGCTCCCAGAAGTATATCCACTCCTGTTTCTGGCATACAGGTAGCTATAGCTGCAGCCACATCTCCGTCCTTGAAAAGCTTTATTCTAACTCCCATCTTCCTAAGTCTAGCCATAAGCTCCTCATGTCTTTCACGGTCCAACATAGTAACTGTTATATCCTCTATGTTCTTATCAAGACACTGGGAAAGTATCCTTATATTCTCCTCTACTGGCAAATCCAAGCTAACCTTTCCATAGGCCTTAGGACCTACAGCTATCTTGTCCATATACATATCAGGAGCATGTAACAAAGTTCCCCTAGGGGCTACGGAAACTACTGAAATAGCATTGGAAAAACCCTTAGCCACTGCATCCGTACCATCTAAAGGATCCACAGCTATATCAACCTTAATAGAAGTAGAACTTCCACTTCCAATCTCCTCACCTATGTAGAGCATTGGGGCCTCGTCCATCTCTCCCTCACCTATAACCACAACTCCATCAATGGAAAGAGTATCAAACATCCTTCTCATCCCATCAACAGCAGCCTGGTCAGCCAAGTTCTTATCACCCTTACCCAGGAATTTTGAAGAATTTAAAGCCGCACACTCTGTAACCCTTACTAAGTTTAATGCTAAATTTCTATCCATATAAATCCCCCTCATTATTTTAGTATATATAGTATATACTATTTCGGATTTATCTACAATTAGTACCTACTATTTATTTATGCTTCTCCAATAATTCTTTTACAATCTCGTTTTTATCCAGCTTATGTCTAGCTTCTACAAATCTTAGAGTACCAGTTTTAGACCTCATAACCACTGAGTGGGTACTAGCTTCATCATCTCCATGGTAGACAACTCCCTTTAAAAGCTCCCCATCAGAAATACCAGTAGCTGCAAAGAAAACATCATCTGTCATAACAAGATCATCTATATTTAAAACCTTTGAAAGCTTGTCCTCAGTCCATCCCATAGCCTCACACCTAGCCATCTCACTTTCACTTCTTGGGAAAAGCTTGGCCTGGAAGTCTCCCCCTAGGCACTTTAGGGCTGAAGCCGCTATAACTCCCTCTGGTGATCCTCCTATACCAATTAAAATGTCTACACCTGTATCAGGGAAGCAGGTAGCTATGGCAGCAGCAACGTCTCCATCCTGGAAAAGTTTAATCCTAGCTCCAACAGATCTTATCTCCTCTATATAGTCCAAGTGTCTCTCCCTGTCTTGAACAATAACAGTAAGGTCTCTTATGTCCTTATTTAAGGCCTTGGCAACACAGTTTAGATTGTCCTTAACAGAAGCATCTATATCTATACAGCCAGCAGCCCTAGGACCTACTGCAATCTTTTTCATATATGTATCTGGTGCATGTAAAAGACAACCCTTAGGAGCCATAGAGATAACTGAAATAGCATTAGGTAGACCCTGGGCAACAAGATTAGTACCATCTAGAGGATCCACAGCTATATCTGCTATAACATCCATTCCACGGCCAATCTCCTCACCAATATAAAGCATAGGAGCCTCATCTATCTCCCCTTCACCTATAACTACCTGACCTCTTGTGTTAACAAGATTAAAGGCAGCCCTCATTCCATCTACAGCAGCCTGATCTGCTGCCACCTTGTCTCCCCTACCTAAATACCTTGCAGAAGCAAGAGAAGCAATTTCTGTAACCCTAACTAAAGATAGTGCTAAATCTCTATCCATTTTATTAAAACCTCCTAATCAATATATAAATCACATTTAATACCTACAAATACATTATAGTATAGCATAAAAAAATTACAATAAAAAAATCTGGTCCCAAAAAGTCCCAGACCTAACAATAGAGCTTATTTCCCTAAACTTAAGAAAAAAATAAAGGGCCAGGACCAGAGTCCCAACCCTTCAATCTACTTTACACTTTCCCAATCCTTTAAAAACTTCTCTATACCTATATCAGTTAAGGGATGGTAAAGCATAGCCTTAAATACCTTGTAAGGTATGGTCAATATATCCACGCCCAATCTAGCACACTCCTGAACATGCATAGTATGTCTAACACTGGCACCAATAATCTCAGTATCCAAGCTATAGACCCTAAAAATTTCAACTATCTCCTCCACCAATCCAATACCACTCTGGCCAATATCATCTAGTCTACCTAGAAAGGGACTAACATAGCTAGCACCAGCCCTGGCAGCTAAAAGTGCCTGGTTGGCTGAGAATATCAATGTAACATTGGTCCTAATACCCTCTCTTGAAAGCAGGCTAACAGCCTTTAGGCCCTCCTCAGTCATAGGAATTTTTATAATAATATTCTCATGGATCTTTGCAAGCTCCCTAGCCTCCCTAAGCATGCCCTCACAATCAAGAGCTATAACCTCAGCACTAATAGGACCATCTACAAGCTCTGTAATCTCCCTTATAACCTCTACAAAGTCTCGGCCCTCCTTAGCAATCAAGGAAGGATTGGTAGTAACTCCATCAACAATCCCCCACTGACTTATCTCCTTAATCTCTTCAACATTAGCTGTATCTATAAAAAATTTCACACTATCACCCCTAGTATTTTATAAACAATTCTTGCCTACATAAACTTATGCTATATCTAGATTTTATTCCAAAAAAGCCAGTAAATCAAATATTTTTTCTGGAAATTAAAAAAACTAGTGCCAAGATATCTTTTATACCCTTAACTCTTTTATATAATATTTTTCAATAATAAAAGCACAGCCTGAGGCTGTGCTAGATTATTACATTATGCCGTGAAAGGCCTTTATTATATAGGAGGTGCTTATGCCTAGGTAGTTTCCTAAGGCTCCTCCGAAGGCTCCTAGTACAATGGCTGTTGGTACTATTCCTGACCAGCCTGCTGATGAACATACTAGGGCTGATGTTGGTCCGTCTACTATGGCTGCTGTTATTGAGGATACTATATATTGATATGGTATCTTAAATAGCTTACATAGTAGTAGGTGAAGGGCTACAGATCCAAAGGATACTACTGCACACATTACTGCTATTAAAGGTGCTGAGCTTGCAAATTGACGAAGGTCAATTCCTAGTCCTATGGCTGCTAGATAGAATAGGGATATGAATATTCCCAGTTCCTGTCCTCCTCTTAGTCTGTTGAAGAACTTTATTTGTCCAAAGGCTAGGGCAAAAGTTGTCATAAGGATTACTCTCATAGCTCCTCTTATGCTCTGTCCAAAGAACTGTGATCCTCTAGTTGCTAGGGCATTTACTACAAATCCTAGCATGAATAAGATTGCAACGTCTTGAATTGACCATTGCTTGTCATCAAAGAAGTCTCCTTCTTCCCCTGAGTAAAGCTCCTCATCTGATAGGGAGTAGGGCCACATTTTCTTAAAGAAGTTACTTTTTAAGAAGATGTTTGGTAGGGCGAATAAGAAGATCATTATTGGCAGTCCTACAACATAGTCTGCTGCGTTGGCTGCTGCAAAGGCTGCTGGTGACGCTTCTAGACCTGTTCCTACTGCTGTTAGGTTTGCACTTCCTCCTATGTAGGTTCCTACAAACATTCCTATTATTTTCCAGCCTTCATCTACCTTGCCTGCAAATAGGATTCCACTTAGGATTCCTACTACAAATACACTTAGGGCTGCCAGTAGCATGGCTATTATTGGTTGTTTGGCTAACTTTGCCCAGTCCCTTATGTTTACAGATACTAGGAACATGGTAATTGTTAGTGGTATACCATATGTAAAGAATGGACCATAAAGTTCACTTTGAAATGGTAGTATCTTCAGGTTTGAAATAACAATACCAAATATTATACAAGTCATTACTGGTCCTAAAAATTTAAAAAATTTGTACTTCTGTAGGTAAAGAGTTAGGGCTACTATGATAGCTAATCCTGCCACTATACCTGCTGGTGTTGAAATTAGTGTTTCCATAAATATCCTCCTGCTTTAAGTTATTGAATTTTCTGTCTGTTTTTATAATATCACCCTTGGCCTGACCAGTCCACGAGAATATTTATAAATATAGATTATAATTATAAGTATGCATACCAGGTCTTTTCTATCCTTCCTTTGTCTGAAGATTATCTATTTTTTAATCTTAAATCTCCTTTTCCCCTGCCCTATTCTTTCCATAAAAAAAGTAGGTCTAGGCTAATTAGCCTAAACCTACTGGATGACTATCTCCAAGCTTTTCCTGCTGATCCGAATAGTTCCATTTTTTCCTTAACTTTTTCCTTCATTTCTTCCTTAGCTGGTCCTAAGATCTTTCTTGGGTCTATTTGCTCTGGATTTTCTCTTACATAGTCGCCTACTGCATTAGCAAATGCCATTCTTAGGTCTGTATCTATATTAATTTTATTGATTCCTAGGGATACTGCCTTTTTAATATCTTCTGCAGCTACTCCACTTGAACCATGTAAAACTAGTGGCATATTTAATCTTTCTTTTATAGTTTTTATTCTGTCAAAATCTAATTCAGGTTCTCCCTTGTAAACTCCATGAGCTGTTCCTACAGCTATTGCTAGAGAGTCTACCTTAGTTCTTTTCACAAATTCTTCTGCTTCGTCTGGATCTGTAAAAGTTGCATCCTTCTCTGCTACTGTTACGTCGTCTTCTGTTCCGCCTATTTTACCTAGTTCAGCTTCTACAGATACTCCTACTGCATGAGATACTTCTACAGCCTTGTTTGTAAACTCAATGTTTTCTTCAAATTCATATTTTGATCCGTCTACCATGATTGATGTGAATCCATTTCTCAAGCAAAGCATAACTTGTTGGAAATCAGTACCATGGTCTAAATGTAACGCTACTGGCACACTTGCTTTCTCTGCTGCTAACTTTCCTAGAGCTGCAATGTATTCAACACCTGCATACTTTAATCCACCTTGGCTGGCTTGTAGTATAACTGGTGATTGAGTTTCCTCTGCTGCTTCGATTATAGCCTGTACAATTTCCATATTATTTACGTTGAAAGCACCTACTGCATATCCATTCTCATGTGCATGTTGTAAAATTTCCTTACCTGTAACTAACATTTACCTTCCTCCTTATATTAACTTGGTAGAACTAAATAGAATATATAGAGCTTTTAAGTTCTATATTGCTTACGGTGAAAAGCTCCATCATATCTTCCTGATCCTTGGAATATATTATGTTAGAGCCTCCACAACTTTCACATTTCAATTCTATTCTATCATGGAATACTTCCATTATTATTTTTGGTGTGTCACATTGACAATTTATCCTACCACTCTCATATAGAGTATATATCTTTTTCATGGCTAATTCTAGTAAATTTGAAGCTGAATAGTTCTTTCTCATCAAATTATTTTTATTTTTTAAATTATTACCTATAAAGCAAAGACTTTTTCCATCTAAACAAGATAGATTATTATTCTTATGTATTATGCTATCTAAACCAAGCTTATAAAAGTGCAGCTTACTACAATGGCTACAGTGAATTTCCAAAAATACCATCTTCTTATCCATCATGGTTTCTAATTTTAAGTTTAAATCTCCACATTCACACTGGAAGGTCTTACAGCCATCTGCTAAAAAGTCTAAAAGATTTAGACTATAGTCCTTAAACTTACCACACTTAGGACACTGGATAACTACTTCCTTACACATATCTACTACCATTTTGCCACCTCCAAGAGACAAGGTTTAAGAATATTCCTATATATAGTATATAACACTCTTGAAGGCTTCAGTATAGCTTTAAAGAAGTTCTTCTATCATAAATATTTATAGCTAGGACCAGACTATATGGTAAATTTATAGGCTGGCCCTATAGTCCAAAAGCTTTCTGGCGAAGGCTTGAGTAAGGATTACTCCCTTTTCTAGAACCGAATTATCTATGTCAAACTTTCCGTTATGGTGGGGGGCTCCTGTTCCCAACTCTTCATTTTTTATGCCTAAAAAGCCATAGACTCCTGGAAACATATCCATATAGGCTCCAAAGCTTTCTGAGTATAAGCTGGCTGGTGGATCTAGTAGCTGGTCCTTGCCAAATATTTCCTCTCCTAGACTTCTGGCTATTCGGGATAGGGCTGGATCATTTATAACTGGTGGATTAGGTCCCTTGTAGAATATTTTATAGTCACAGGAATTCATCTTGGATATAGAGGAGACTATAAGTCCTAGCTGTTTTCTAATTTTCTCCTCATCATTAAAACTTCCATATCTTAGGGTCCCAGAAAACTCTCCTGATTCTGCTATAGTGTTTTCACTGCTTCCTCCCTGAATCCTACCAACACTTAGGATAAAGGGATTCAAAGGTGAGACTGTCTTTAGGGGCATTTGGTAGAGGGCCTGAATTATGTCTACCATGGTCTTTATGGGGTCCTTGGCTTCATGGGGCATGGCTCCATGGCCTGACTGACCTGTAATTTCCACCTTGAACTTAGAGGCTCCTGCCATTCTTAGGCCTTCAGTTAGAGATAGGCTACCTGAGGGGAAACCACTGGATACATGGAGGGCCCATAGGGCATCTATATCTTCATTTTCTATAAAGTCTAAAACCTGGCCAACCCCTGCCCCATTTTCCTCTCCTGATTCAAAGCAAAAGAGGATCTGGCCTGCCAGATTGTCTCTTTCCCTGGCTAGTAGTCTGGCTGTTGTAAGTAGTATAGCTGTGTGACCGTCGTGGCCACATACATGGGAGAGACCTGCTGTCTTAGATGTGACCTTCTTCTTTTTTAAAAGGTTGTGGCTGTCCTCTTCTATAGCCAGGCCATCCATATCTGCTCTTAGAAGTATCTTTTTCCCTGGTCTTTTACAGACTAGCCTTCCTATTACATTGTAGCCCTCCAGATCTTCTATAATAAGGTCCAGCTTTTGGAGCTCCCTTCTTACTAGACTACTGGTTCTTACTTCCTGACCTCCTAGTTCCGGATATTGGTGTAGATCTTCCTTTATATCTATTAGGTATTGTAAATCTTCCTTTGAAAGCTTCATTTAATTCCTCCATTCTCTAGCCCTATTATAGAATATATATCTTTTTAAGACTAGCCTATTTTCCCCATAAAAAAGACACCTGATGGTGTCTTTATAGATTATCCCTTATTCTGTCTAGAGCTTCCTTTAGCGTGTCTCTGTGGCAAGCTAAATTTAGCCTTTGAAATCCATAGCCTTCTTGACCAAATACCCTACCATCTATGGTGGCTACCCTGGCTTTTTCTATTAGAAAATTCCTTAGTTCATCTGCTGTCATCTTAAGGCCATTAAAGTTTATCCAGGCTAAGTAAGTACCCTCTGCCTTGCTTAGACTTATACCTTCTAGGTTTTTATCTAGATAGTTTTCTAGAAAGAGCCTATTTTCTTCTATATAACTGGTGGTTTCTTCCAGCCAATCTTCTGACTCATTGTAGGCTGCTATTAGGGCCTCAACTCCGTAGATACTTGGCCTTACAAAGTGGAATCTTCCTATGACCTTTTCTATTTTCTCCCTGTGATCCTTGTTCTTAACTATTAGGTTTGATACCTGGAGGCCTGCTATGTTAAAGGCCTTGGTTGGAGATGTGCAAATTATAGATATGTCTTCTAGTTCCTTGTTTACATTGGAGAATACAGTGTGTTCCTGGCCCTTAAATATTATTTCTGAGTGGATCTCATCTGAGATTACCAAAAGCCTGTTTTCCAGACAGATTCTTCCTAGTCTTTCCAGTTCCTCCCTTGTCCAAACCCTACCTAGGGGGTTGTGGGGACTGCAGAGTAGGAAGACCTTGGCTTCCTTGGCCTTTCTTTCAAAATCCTCAAAGTCTATTTGGTAGCTATCTTCTTTGTAGACTAGCTGATTTTCTAAAACCTGACAGCCATTGTCCCTTATTACAGAGTAAAAAGGATCATAGACTGGCGTTTGGATTATTACCTTGTCTCCTGGCTGTGTTAGGGCCTCTAGGGCAAAGGAAATTCCTGATATTACTCCATTGGTGTAGAGGATTTCATCTCTTTCTACTTTGTAGCTGTGCCTTTTGTCCATCCAGTCTATTATGGCCTGGTAGTAGTTGTCATCGCATATGCCATAGCCAAATACCTTGTGGTTAGTTCTTCTATCTATGGCCTGGCCTATGGGCTCTGCTACCTGAAAGTCCATGTCTGCTATCCAAAGGGGGATTAGATCTTCCCTGCCATAGTATCTTTTCATACCATCCCATTTTTCGCATCTACTTCCTTTTCTTCTTACAAGTTTCTTATCAATATTCATTTTTATCACCTTTTTTTATAGTTTATCTAATGTTTAATTTTATCATATGTCTGAATGTTTACAAAATATATTTAAATTTACTGGGGTATAGGTTATATATATGTTTTTTCATAGATTATTAATAGTTTTGTAACTATATTGGCCTGGCTGGCCTATATAATTTACATAGTGGAGGTGAAGTATGACTAGTTTAATAGAGCTAAGAAATGTTAGAAAAGTTTATAAGATGGGTGATGAGAAGATCATAGCTTTGGATGATGTTTCTCTTAATATAGAGGAGAAGGAATTTCTCTGTCTTTTAGGAACTTCTGGATCTGGTAAATCTACTCTTTTAAATATGATGGCTGGGCTGGAAAAACCTAGTCGGGGAGAAATTATTATTAAAAACAAGCATCTGGAGAGGATGAATGAAAGTCAGCTGGCTAAGTTTAGGCAGAAGCATATAGGTTTTGTCTTCCAGTCCTATAACCTTATTCCCACCCTTTCTGCCATGGAAAATGTTAGCCTGGGCTTGGTTTTCAGGGGAGTTCCCAAGAAGAAACGTGAAAAGATGGCGACTGAGATGCTAAAGGCTGTTGGTCTTTCCAAGAGACTGGATCATAGACCGTCGGAAATGAGTGGTGGTCAACAACAGAGGGTTAGTATTGCCAGAGCCTTTGTTGGTAGACCTGAAATTGTATTTGCTGATGAGCCTACGGGAAATCTAGATACCAAGACTACTCTTGAGGTTATGGACCTTATTACAGGTATGGCTGAGGACTTGGATCAGACCCTGATTATAGTTACCCATGATACAGAAATAGCTCCCTATACTGATAGGGTTGTTCA
>JASLIL010000108.1 GCA_030152145.1 Tissierellales bacterium | reverse complement strand
AATCCTGGGGCTTTTATCTTTAATTGTATAGGTAGGCTAGGGCAGCATTTCCTATGGCCCTTGCCATTATTAAAATAGAGTCTTCATTGATCATAAATTTTGGGTGGTGGTGAGGGAAGACCGGATCTCCCTCCTTAACTCCACCAATATATACGAAGGATCCTGGTATCTTATTGGCAAAGTGGGCAAAGTCTTCTGATGGACTGTGAGGTCCACATCTAAAGACCCTAGTTACATTTTCAATCTCAGACTCCTCTATGCCCTTAGCAACAATAGCTGTTAGTTCATGGTTATTAAATAAAACCGGGTAGTCATTTAAATAGTCTAGCTTGTATTTTATATTAAAGGATTTACAAGCTCCATCTAGGATTCTTCTAAACTCTGCTTCTATAAGAGGACGGTTCTTTTCTTCCATCATCCTTATGTCACCTTCAAGAGTTACACTGTGCTTTATAATATTTGGACTTCCCTTTCCATCAAAGGATCCAATAGTTACTGTTGCAGCATCAAAGGGGTTTATCCTTCTGCTAACTATAGTTTGTAGCATAGTTAAGAAGTAGCTAGCAGCTAGTATAGTGTCATTGGCTTCATGAGGAGATGCACCATGACCTCCCACTCCTTCAAGTTCTATTTTAAAGTTAGCACGTCCAGTTTGAGTAGCCCCTTCCCTGTAGGCTATTTCTCCGAGCTTCATCTGGCTAACCACATGTCCTCCTATAATAGCATCCATACCATCTAGGCAGCCATCTTCAACCATACCAATAGCTCCCCCTGGATATTTTTCTTCACCAGGTTGATGGATTATTCTTATATTTCCAGGAAGATAGTCCTTAAATTCTATTAGCGTATCTGCAAGTACCATTAGGTAGGCTGTGTGAATATCGTGGCCACAGGCATGCATAATACCAGGTTTTTTAGACTTAAAGTCTAGGTCATTAGCCTCTTCTATAGGTAGGGCATCCATGTCACCTCTTATGGCTAGGTTTTTACCAGCCTTGCCACCTTTTATGTCTACAGTAAGTCCGTAGCTGCCACCAACATTTCTAGTAACCTTACAATCCTTGTCCTTGTAGAAGTTAGCTATAAAATCTGAAGTTTCCTTTTCTTCAAAGGATAATTCAGGATTAGCATGTAGATGCCTTCTGATCTCAATCATTTCTCCTTCTCTTTCAACTAATCGATTATTTATAAGTTTTTCTAGTTCCTTTAAATTCATATTAATCCTCCTTATGCTTCCTTGTATTTTAGAGATTTCTTATAGGCCAATAGCCAAGAAACCATGGTTAAGAATGTTACTACTGCCATGATAATCCAGGCACTTCTGTAGGATCCAGAAGCATCATAGATAGATGCTACTATTAGAGATCCAAAGGTTAGACCTATTTGAGTAGCGCTGCTTATATAGCCATAGACTTCTCCATATTTTTCCTGGCCATATATAGCTGATGTTAATAGAGGTGGAAGTACAGAGCCTATAGCATTTCCCATTCCGAAAAGAAGGGCCATCAGGTATAGGGCCTTTATGTTTTCACCAAAAAGTATGGCTATAAAGGACAGGCCAAAAGTAGTAGTTCCAAATATAATTCCCATCTTTATACCAAGATTGTCATTAATCCAACCTAAGATAAGTTTTCCTGCTATACCTATTAGGGAATAAAGGGATATTATCTTAGCAGCCACCAAGGCTCCTTGTAATTCTTCAAGGGCAGGTGGGAACTGTCCCAGTGAACCTGTGTTTATAATTCCGTTTAGTATCATACCTAGAACCAGGAATATAAAAAATGGCTTCTTAAAACTTTCTTTGGCACTAATAGATAGATCATTTTTTACAACTTTAATATCATCAGATTTTTTATTCTCATCACCTAGGGCTTTTAGTCCCTTATCTTCCGGTGACTTTTCAAATATAAAAAGAGATATGGGAAGTCCTACTACTAGCATTATTGCACCAAAGATAAAGTAGGTATTTCTCCAACCATAGAGACTGATCCACCTTGTAAGAAGGGGACTGAAGATAAAGCCTCCTACACCTATTCCAGAGAAGGCTATGCTCATAGCCAAGCCTCTTTTTTCCTTAAACCAATTGGTAATCATAAGGCTAACAGGTATTATAGTAGCTGTTAGAAAGGCAATTCCCAATATAAATGATGATATGTAAAGGTGTATTGGCTTTCTAGCTAGGCCATAGGTCATAAAGCTAAGACCAAAAACCAAGGTTCCGTATTTTTGCATCTTTTTAAGGTCTCCTTGGGCCAGCTTTTTAGTGATAAGTGGTGAGAAAAATATACCCATAGCCTGAAGTATAGAGTTGCTAAGAGTAAAGGCACTTCTAGATATATTCATTTCATCTGTAACAGGAATTAAAAATTTATTGGCCATAGCCATAACACTAGGCACCATTGTGGCAGTAACCAGGACTGAACCTAGAACTATCCACCAACCATAAAATATTTTCTTATTATCTTTCATAAAATCCTCCTAAATATATTTTTTGTGAAACGATATGTTCTATGATATAGTCTAGAAGTATGTCTAACAATGAATTTTATTTCTTTAAAAAGGTTAATGTAGGTATATTAAAATAAGTTGGAAATAATAGTTCTATTTATAGAACTATATTTTCTCTAGAGAGGTGATCTGATGAAGAATAAAAATTTTAGGCTTAGGAATATAAGTATGATGGAAGGCCAGTCTCTGGAGGACTTTAGCCTGGAGACCAATATTTTATTTGGGCTTAAGGGTAGCTTTAGAATAGAGTTAGATACTAGAGATTTTATCTTGAATCCAGGAGATGTATTGGTTTTAAATAGAAATGAAAACTATAGGATAGAGAGTCAGGAAAGAAGTGTGCTTATGAACCTTATAATAGAAAATGAGTATTTTCTTTCTATTTATGATGATTTTTTAAGTGTTAAATTTGAGTGTTATCCAGACAATGAGAGTTTGAAAAGGTTAGATGGCCTAAACCAACTAAAGGCAGAGCTGTCACAGTTTCTTATATTTTATCTTAATCATTCAAACACCAAAAGCCTTAATCTTTCCATAAGCTTAAATAAGATCCTCCTAACACTTATATCTTATTTTAAGAGTGATGAGGGGGTCTATGCTAGTATAGATATGGATGATAAAACTATAGCCATACTAAAGGAAGTGGAGAAGTACTATTGGAAGGATCTTAGCTTGGAAGGTTTAAGTGAGAAATACTACATGTCTCCATCCACCCTGTCTAAGACTTTTAAAAGAAATACAGGCAAGTATTTTTCCTCCTATTTAAATGAATTAAGGATAAAAAAGAGCTTGAAAGACCTGCTTTATAGTACCAAGACCATAGAAGAAATTTCTTTGAAGTATGGCTTTAATAATCATAAGACCTATAGAAGCTGGTTTAAGAGAATTTACGGAAGGTCTCCTAGAGACTATAGAAATAGGGTCAAGGATTGGCCAAGGGATACTTTCTTGGAGACAAGGGAGTTTAGTCTAGATGATTCAAGTGCTGATGATATACTAGAAACCCTATATTTAAATATGACCAATGCCAAGAAAAGTATAAAGTCAGGGTTGCCAGTTGAGAACTACACCAAGATCAGCCTGAACTCCAATATAAATAGAAGTCAGATCCATCCAGATAAGATTATACATGTGGGAGCCCTAAGCCTTCTCTTGGAGGAAGAAATCTTAGAAGAATTGAATATGGTGGTGGAGGATATAGGTCTTGACTATATAGGAATATCCAAGCTTTATGAGATATTTCCTAGTAGCTATTCTGTTTTAACTATTGATGACACCAAGGATATCCATGTTTATGGAGATTTGGGTAAGTTTGATAGGATAGTTCATAGGCTGCTTAGGGAAGATATAGGAATAATATATGAACTGGTACTGGCAGAAAATAGCTTAAATACCAGTGAATTTAATCTACTATATTCTTTTTTAGAGCATGGGAAAAAGTCCTATACAGAAAAATTCTTTGAAAAGTTTAAGGTTAACTTTATTTTTGATTCTAGAAATATAGTAGAGGAATATGAACTTTTGAAGGTCTTTAGGGCTAGACTTCTTGAATTAAGCCCACTAGTAAAAATAGGTGGATCTATTCCCCTGAGCCATCCAGATTATAAGTTTGAAAGTTCAGACCATGAGAAGCTTTACTTTACTAGTATAGTTAAGGATTTGGATTTTCTAAGCTACAGATCAGATCCTAATCAGGTTTATGAGCATAATAAGAATTTGGTTTTGGATATGGAGGTCTTCAACGAGTATGTTTATAAGGAAGTCCTAAGTTTAAAGGAAATTTTAAGGAGACATTCTGTAAGTCTCCCGCTAGTTTTGATGGAGTGGAATACCTTAACAGGTAAGAAACAGACTATAAACGGAACTTTTTTTAGGGGGGCTATTATATTACAGGAGATACTAAAGTTGGATCTTCACATAGATTCTTATGGTTTCTGGCTGAACGCTGGGGTTTATAAGAAATTCAAGTTAAATAAGTTTACTAAGTACAGTAGCCTAGAGCTTTTTCATAACTATAGTGAGAAAAAGCCTGTCTATAATGTTTTAAAGTTAGCCTCTAGATTAAAGGGAAATATTTTGTTTTTGGGTAAAGAATCTATGCTGCTAAAAAGCCAAGATGGATATCAACTTTTAATGTGGAATTCAAATTACTTTAATCCAAAGTTAAGTAAGGAAACCAAGTTTTTGGAAAGTCAGGCCGTATCCTATAATATAGAAGTTAAGGATATAGAAGATGGTTACTACCAGATCAAGAGATTTGATCTTAACAGATATTTTGGAGCTCTCTACTATGAATTTAAGGAGTTTAAAAGTGATATACCTCTAGACTATGAGAGTCATCAATATATAAAAAACAACCTAAATCCTAAGCTGTCTGTTTTTGATATGAGAGTAGAGGATGGCTTTAAATTTAACTGTATTCTAGATACTAATGCTATAACCCTACTGGAGTTTAGAAGAATAGATAAGTAAAAAAAACCTAGCCTGGGCTAGGTTTTTTCCCTTACTTATATAGATAGTAAAGAGCACCGTTTGCTACGGCTCTTGCCATTATAAGAATAGATTCTTCATCTAGGCAGAAGTTTGGATGGTGGTGTGGGAAGAATGGGTCCCCTTCTCTAGTAGCACCTACATAGAAGAAGCATCCAGGTATTTTATCAGCATAGTAGGAAAAATCTTCAGAAGGACTTTGAGGCTCACACCTGTAGATTCTATTAACATTATCTATCTTGTAGTCTTCTAAGCCTTCTACAAGGGTCTGGGTCAAGTCCTCATCATTAACTAGAACAATGTAGTCATTTTGATAGTCTAATTTGTATTTTAAGTTGAAGGCTGTAGCTATACCATCAAGAATTCTTCTAAACTCAGTTTCAATAAGGTCACGATTTTCCTCTTGCATCATTCTTATATCACCTTTAAGGGTAATTGTATGTTTTATTATATTAGCACTACCAGCACCATCAAAAGATCCAATAGTTACAGTTGCAGCATCAAAAGGATTTAATCTTCTACTTACAATAGTTTGTAGGGCACTTACAAATTGGCAGGCAGCTACTATAGTATCGTTAGCTTCATGAGGGGCAGCAGCATGGCCTCCAACACCCTCAAGTTCTACGGTAAAGTTAGCACGACCAGTTTGAACAGGTCCTTCTCTGTAGGCAATTTCGCCTAAATTCATAGAAGTCATAACATGGGCTGCCATAATAGCATCCATTCCATCAAGACATCCTGCTTCTATCATACCTAAAGCACCACCTGGGAATTTTTCCTCAGCAGGTTGGTGGATTATTCTTATATTTCCAGGAATTTCATGTCTCATTTCGATTAATATATCAGCAAGTATCATTAGGTAGGCTGTGTGAACATCATGGCCACAGGCATGCATAACTCCTTTTTTCTTTGACTTGAAGTCTAAATCAGCAGCCTCTTCTACTGGTAGAGCATCCATATCACCTCTTAGGGCAAGATTTTTACCAGGTTTGCCTCCTTCTATATCAACTATGATTCCATAGCCTCCACCAACATTTGTCCTAAGTTTACAATCCTTACCTTGGTAGAACTTGGCTATAAACTCAGAAGTTTCCTTTTCCTCAAAAGATAGCTCAGGGTTGGCGTGTAAATGTCTTCTGATTTCTAACATTTCTGCTTCTCTTTCAATTAGTTTACTGTTTATTATTTCCCTCAATAAATTTAGTTCCATACTTATCCTCCTTAATTATTCTCTCTGTATTTTAGAGATTTTTTATAAGCTAAAATCCAATTTATCATTGTAAATAAAGTTGCAACTGTCATAATAATCCAAGCTAATCTATAGGATCCAGAAGCATCATATATAGATGCAACAATAAGAGAGCCTAGAGTTAAGCCTATTTGGGAAGCACTATTAATGTATCCATATACTTCACCATATTTTTCCTGACCATATATAGCAGAAGTTAAGAGTGGTGGTAGAACATTTCCAATAGCATTACCTAGACCAAAAAGTAGGGCCATAAGGTAAACCATGGCTATATTTTCACCAAAAAGTATAGCTACAAAGGCCAAGGCAAAAGTTATTGAACCAAAAATAGTTCCTTTCATAACACCATATTTATCATTAACCCATCCTAAAAGAAGTTTTCCAAAAATACCTATAAGAGAGTATAGGGATATGATTTTTGCAGCAGTAGCAGGACCATGTAATTCTTCTAAAGCTGGTGGAAACTGGCCTAAAGCTCCAGTGTTTATAATTCCATTTAAAATCATACCTAGAAGTAAAAATTTGAAGAATGGTTTTTTAAAGGATTCTTTAACACTAATTCTTAGATCACTAGATTGCGTTTTACTTTCCTTTTTATCCTGATCACTACCTAAAGCTTTTAATCCCTTGTCTTCAGGGGACTTTTCAAATATAAATAGGGACATAGGAAGGGATACAAGAATTATTATGGCGCCGAAAATCATATAGGATTTTCTCCATCCATAATTTGCAATCCACTTAGTCAGTAGGGGACTGAATATAAATCCTCCAAGACCAATTCCAGATAAGGCCATACTCATAGCCAGGCCTCTTTTTTCCTTAAACCAATTGGTAATCATAAGACTGATTGGAATAATTGCAGCTGTTAAGAAAGCAATTCCCAAAACAAAGGATGTAATGTACAAATGAATAGGTCTTTGTGCCAGACCATATGTCATAAATGTGAGTCCAAAAACTATAATTCCATTTCTTTGAATTTTCTTTAGATTACCCTGGGCTAATTTTTTTGTAATAAAAGGTGCAAATATAATTCCCATAGCCTGTAAAATAGAGTTACTTAGGGTAAAGGCACTTCTTGATATTCCCATTTCCTCTGTAACAGGAATTAGAAATTTATTGGCCATGGCCATAACACTAGGAACCATTGTGGCAGATACTAGAACTGAAGCTAGAACAATCCACCATCCATAAAAGATTTCCTTATCTTTTTTCATAAATAACCTCCTAAAATTTTATTTATTTTTCATTTCATGATAATATAATATATCTTAGAAAAAGCTTAAACAATTATATAAATTTCAATAATTCATACTAAAATTTTAAAAAAATAATAAAAGGAAATAAATATCCCTAGTAAGGGACAAAAAAGGAAGTGGTAGGATGACTATGGATAACTTTCGTGTTAAATCTATAAATTTAGATAGGGGAGAAGTTCTGGAAGAACTGTCTCCAGATACAAAAATTCTATTTACCTTAAAGGGTAAGCTGGGACTTCGAATTCAGGGGAAGGAATATAAACTTAACTTGGGAGATTTAGTTATTATAAATAGAAATCAATCCTATAGTCTTGAAGCTAGGGTTGAAGGTAGTATTTTAATGGATTTATCTATTTCCAACGAGTACTTTCTTTCTGTTCATGATGACTTTTTGTCTATGAAATTTAATTGCTACCCAGATAAGTTTAGTATGGAAAAACTAGATGGCTTAAATCAGTTAAAAAGTGAGCTAGCCCAGTTTCTGGTATTTTATTTAAACCATTCCAGTACTAAAACTTTAAATCTTTATATTGCCTTAAACAAGATTATATTGACTATGGTTTCTTATTTTAAGGAAGAGGCAGATTTTTATAGTTCTGGAAGCATGGATGGAAGGATTGTTAGTATAATAGGATATCTTGAGAAAAATTATAGCCAGGAAATAAAGGTAGAGGATCTGGCCAAGGATTACTTTTTATCCAGTTCAAGCTTGTCAAAGCTCTTTAAGAGTAATACTGGAATGTATTTTTTGGATTACCTTAATGGACTAAGGGTTAATAAAAGTTTAAAGGAACTTCTTTATGGGGCAAAAAATATAGAAGAAATATCAGTTAGCTATGGTTTTAATAATAGTAAAAATTATAGAAGGTGGTTTAAAAGATCCTTCCATATGTCACCTAGTGAATACAAGGACAGTCTATCAAGACAAGCAGACTTAGATTCAAGGGAAAATTTTATTTTAGAAGAAGCCTACGCTGAAGATATTTTGGAAATGCTTTATAGCTATATGAATAAGTCCAAGGAATCTATAAAGCCCAACCTTCCCATAGAAAATTACACAAAAATACTAGCAGATGCCAATACTAATAGAAGGCAGATTTTGCCAGATAAGATTATTCATATTGGCAGCCTAGATTTACTTTTAGAAAAGGAGATCCTAAGCCAAGTAAATTATAGCTTGGAGGATGTTGGTATAGACTATATTGGAATTTCAAGGATCTATGAGATTTTTCCCAGCTCCTATAGGCTTTTAGATATAGAAGAGCTTCATGTATATGGTCACCTAGGTAAGTTTGAAGCTCCGGTGGAGATTTTAACAAGGAATAAAATTGGACTATTTTATGAGGTGATTATGGATGAAGAGCTTGAAAATTCTGGAGGTTTCAAGCAGCTCTTGGACCTATTAGAGTATGGGAAATTAGCTTTTGATCCTATCTTCTTTAAAAAGATTAGAGTCAACTTTAATCTTGGTCAAGGAAAATTAAGGGAGAAGATGGAACTAGTCCTTGAATATATATCTAAGCTTAAGGCTATAGATTCTAGAATAGAGCTAGGGGTTTCTCTTCCACTTTTTCATCCCGATTATAATTTTAAGTCTAGAGCTGATGAGAAGTATTATTTGGAGAAGCTTTTGCCTCAGGTAAATTTTCTGAGCTTTAGATCAGATCCCAATGATGTCTATGAGCATAATAAGGATATGATTTTAGATATGGAGGTCTTCAATGAGTATGTTTATAAGGAGAGTTTAAAACTTAAGGAAGTTTTAAGTAAAAATGGAATAGACCTGCCCCTTGTACTAACAGAGTGGAATACCTTGACAGGAGAGAAGCAGAATATAAATGGTATATTTTTTAGGGCAGCAATTATACTCCAGGAAATATTAAAATTGGATCTTCACATAGACTCTTATGGATTTTGGTTAAATGCAGGACTCTATCAGAAATTTAAGTTAAATAAGTCTAGTGAGTATAACGGTTTAGAGTTATTTCACAATTATAGTGGGAAAAAGCCGGTTTACCAGGTTTTAAGTCTTTCCTCTAGGTTAAAGGGAAATATTTTATTTTTAGGCAAGGAAACTATGCTTTTAAATGATGAGGAGGACTACCAGCTTTTAATGTGGAATCCCAACTACTTTAATCCCAAGCTAAGCAAGGTTAATAAGTTTTTAGAAAGTCAGGCTGTGTCTTATAATATTGAAGTTCCAGCTATAGCCAAGGGCTACTATCAGGTTAAAAGGTTTGATCTTAATAGGTATTTTGGGGCTCTTTACTATGAGTTTAAGGACTTTCAAACCAAGTATCCTATAGATCTGGAAAGTCATAACTATATATTTTCCAAGTGTATGCCTAAATTATCCTATTTTGATGTAAGGGTAGAGGATGGATTTAAATTTAACTGCATCCTAGATACCAATGCCATAACCTTATTAGAATTTAAACAAATAGGTTAGTTGTAGGTGGATAAATAAGAAAAGTGATTTTAATAGAGCTTTTTTCTAGCAATAATTTAAATTTTCAAAAAAGTTGCAAAAAACCTTGAAAGTGGGTATATAAAGTAATATAATACTTTAAATACTATAAATAGAAGGTGATTTTATGGACGAGATAGGGAGTATAAAACTGGAAACAGATAGGCTTATTTTAAGGAGATTCACCATTGAAGATGCAGAATCCATATATAGGAACTGGGCTAGGGACAAGGATATTATGAGTTATATTAATAGACCTGCCCATAATAGTTTGGAGGATAGCATAGGAACTTTAAGGGAGTGGGTAGCCAACTACAATAATCCTGATTTCTTCCAGTGGGCTGTTACACTTAAGGGCCAGGATGAACCAATTGGCTGTATAAGTGGAATGGACTATAACCCTAATCTAAAATTTGTTACACTAGACTATTGTATAGCTAGAGAATATTGGAATAAAGGACTTATGACAGAAGGATTGAGAGAGGTAGTAAGGTATCTTTTTGAAGATGTAAAGATTAATAGGATAGAGGGTAGGCATACAAAAGAAAACATAGCACCAGGGAGGGTTATGGAGAATTCTTTTATGAGGTATGAATATACTCTTAAGGGAAATAAGAGTTTTAAGGATACCAGAATATATAGTGTTTTAAAGAGAGAATATGACGATAGAAAACAGAGAAATTTAGATTTAGTTTAGACTTGGCCTAGTGCCAAGTTTTTTTACTTTTAGGGCTTTTAGAATATATGGGTATAGTTAGAGGGGGTGAATCTATGAAAGTTAATATTATACTTTATGACAGCTTGTCCTATGAGGAGATCCAACTGGAGTCCATGGAGGATTTGAAGAGTTTGGATACAGGGGACAAAAATATTTGGATAGATATAGTGGGCCTAGAGGATACAGGGTCCTTGAGGGAGCTTAGCGATTACTTTGGAATAAATAGCCTGATTACCAGGGATATTTTAGGGGGAGATCTACTTTCAAAGTATGAAAACTTTAATGACTATCTTTACATAGCTTTTGGCATAACCAATTTGGAAATAGAGGAGTTTAGGGACCTGGAGACCATAAACCTAAGCTTTGTACTTTACAGTGATAAGTTAATAACCTTTAGACCTAGAGAGCTAAAGGTTATAGATGAGATAAAGGATATGGTTAGAAATAGCAATAATCCTAAGTTGGATAATAACAACTACCTTCTTTTTGTGATAATAGATGAGGTTCTTGATAGGTACTATGACATATTGGAAAAAATAGGTGAGTATATAGATGAACTGGAGGATCAACTACTGGTAAATCCCAACAAGGAAATTCTCCAGGATGTTTATGAGTTAAAGAGAAATTTTATATTTATTAGAAAGTCCCTTTGGGCTATTAGAAATATGTTAAATTCAATATCTATGGGGGATGAGCTTTTAGATGATAGGTCTATCTACTATGTTAGGGCTATCTACAATGATGTTATACAGATTATAGATTTGGTGGAGACCTATAGGGAGATCTGTAGTGGAATGTTGGATACCTACCTATCTAGTATCGGGAATAAAACCAATGATGTTATGAAGATCCTAACTATAGTTTCCACGATTTTTATTCCTATATCCTTCTATTCAAATCTTTTTATGATGAATATGAAGAATATTTGGTCCTATATAATCTTTTGGGGACTGTCCCTATCAACTAGTTTTTTACTGCTCTACTATTTTAGGAGGAAGGATTGGTTTTAATGGAGGCTATAGGCCAGGGGGATATTTTTCTGGAATTAGCCTATAGAAGGGGCTGGGGAAGCCTTAATTTTACTTTGAATTTTGCAAAAATGTAATAAAAAAACATGGCTCTAGAGAGAATAGGACGGGAAAAACTGGATAAATATAAGCTGTAAAGATTTCTTATTAGATAAAGGAGGAATAACAAATGAAAAATAAGAGTAAGTTATTCTTCGGTTGGTGGATAGTTATAGGTTCAGTTTTAATTACAGCTACCTTGGTTCCAGGAGTCATGTCTATGGCAAACAAGTTTTTAATTCCAGTGACTGAAGATATGGGTATATCAAGAAGTGCATTTACCTTAGGTAATGCAATATTACAATCAGTGGGGATATTTTTAGCTCCTTATATAACAAGAAAGTTGGCTCAGGGTGATTTAAGAAAGATACAAACTACCAGTATAGTTGTCTTTTCTCTAGCCTATATGAGCTATGGATTGGCACAAAATATAGTGCATATATATATAAGTTCCTTGATCCTGGGTGTAGCCTTTCTAAGTGCTACTATAATCCCAATAAGTCTTATGATCACCAATTGGTTTAATGAAAAAAGAGGCCTGGCTATGAGTATAGCCCTTGCAGGAGTAGGCCTGGGAGGTTTTATTTTCAGCCCCCTAATAACCAAGTGGATTGGAATCTATGGATGGAGGCAAAGCTATATAATATTTGGTCTTATAATGTTAGTAGTAGGCCTACCTACTTCCCTGTTTTTATTTAGGAAATCACCAGAGGATAAGGGCTTGGAGGCTCTGGGAGGAAGTAAGAGTTCTAATGAGGGAAGTGTATCCCAAGGATTTTCCCTAGAAGTTAAGGATTCCTTTAATAAGCCATTTTTCAAATTTTTACTTTTGGGTATGGTCTTAAATGGTATTATAAATACAGGCTCCCTAGGACAGTTTCCCCCAGCTTTAGAGGAAATACATGGGCCAGCCAAGGCCGCTCTTATAGTTTCCATGTACTCCTTAATAGGGATTTTAGGAAAGTTGGTCTTAGGTTGGGTTAATGATAAAAAGGGAGTAACAGCAAGTATTATCTTTGGATGTTCTGCCTTTGGCCTAGGTTTGGTTTTTATGTTGGTTAGCGAAAACACTATAGCCCTATATTTAATGACAGTTTTATATGGCTTTGGTTTAGCTATAGGACCAGTTTTACCACCACTTTTAACAGCCGCTATATTTGGAAAGGCAAAGTATGGGGAGGCCTATGGCTATGTAAGTAGTGCAACCCAGTTGGGCTTTACCTTTGGATCTTTAATGGTAGCCTATATCTATGATCTATCAGGATCCTACAATATAGCTTGGTTGGTGCTTTTTGTTTTGACGGCTTCTACTATGTTTAGCTGGCTCTTGTCTTATAAGAAATCTTTACAGTATAGAATTGGATATGAGCCAGGTAAAGAGATTGGAAAAGCTAGCCTTTAGGCTAGCTTTTCGTATATCTAGAACTTTAGGGTATAATTGTATAAAGGAGGTTTTTATGTATAGGGAGGATTATTTATTGAGACAGATTGAGAATTTTTTTAAGTTCCTAAAGAAGCTTCTAAAGATCTATAGGCCCAACTATAGCTACATATCAAAGTCCATGGAGGAACTGGATAGGAGCCTGGGAAGTCTGGTGGATCTTTCTCAAGTAAATGATGCAGAGGATCTGCTTTTTGAGAATTTTAGCTCTGTAGATGAGTATCTGATTGTTACTATAAATTTTTATGAGAGATTAAACTCTATGACTGATGAGGAGTTAGAAGGTCTTGATTTTTCTAGACAAGAGTTGTTGGAGGGACTGGAGGATATTTCCAGAAGGCTAAAATTACCTATAGACTTATTTTTAGAAAAGTGATTTAAATGAATAAAAATGTGGATAATTAGGGGAAAAGGTAAGTTTATACACAAAGTGTGGATAGAACAGGGGAAAAGTGTGGATGGAATAGGAGATTATATGGAAGATAAGAGGAGTAAAATAGAGAAAATAATAGAAAATTCTACTAGGGGGGTTAAGGAATATTTAAAAGCTCAATTGATTTTAATGCTTATAGCTTTTGTTATATTGGCCCTGGGATTTTATATAATAGGTGGACCGGCACCAATTGTAGTGTCACTTTTAATTAGTCTTATAGATATTATACCAGTGGTTGGCAGTGGCCTTATAATGATACCCTGGGCCATAATAGCTGCTTTTAGGGGTCAGGGAGACTTTGCAGTAAAGTTAGTGGTTTTATACCTAAGTCTAACTATTATAAGGCAGCTTATAGAGCCTAAGATAACTGGGGATAGAATAGGCCTAAGGCCTCTTTATACATTTTTAGCAAGTTTCTTAGGATCTCTATTTTTAGGTCCCCTAGGAGTGTTTCTGGGACCTATTATAGCAATTGTAGCAAATGCCATATATCAGGAAAGATATGGCGGTTTAGAGGAAATTCTTGATGAGACTGATGAGAAATAGGGCCTAACCTTAGGGGATGGGTCCCTTATTTTTTTAAGATAGTGTCTGTGGCTAGCTTGGGAATTCCAATATCTTCAACTATAAGATCACCAGTGTAGCCACTGGCTTTTAAGAGTCCTTTTTTCAAGAGGTGAAAGCATATAGTTGAATTGGCCCTTATGGCCTCTCCCATAGGCTGGCCTGTGTCGCCATTTAGTCCTGATGGTAGGTCTATGGAAAGGACTTCTTTTCCTGAAGAGTTAACTAGTTGGAAGGCTTCAAGGTAGATACCTTCTACATTTCTCTTTAGGCCTATGCCAAAAACTGCATCTATAAGGACTTGGCAGTTAGAAAGTGCCTTTTTTAGAAGTTTAAGATCCTTGGGCCCTTCTATTAAGCTATAGTCTAGGCCTAGATTTTTAAGTATATTTAAATTTATAGCTGCATCAGGGCTTAACTTTTCTAGGTTTCCAATTATAAATAGGTCTAGCTCCTTGCCAGCTAGGAGAAGCTGCCTTCCCAGGGCAAATCCATCTCCAGCATTGTTACCTGTACCAGCTAGAATGGAGAACCTATCTTTAGTAAGATCCAGATTATCAAAGACCTTTCTGGCAGCTGTTTCCATAAGAACAATACTTGGTATACCTATTTTTTCTATGGCATAAGCGTCCATGGCCTTCATTTCTTCACAAGTTATGGCTATCATTTTATCCCTCCTTAAAGGTATTATATCAATAGCCTAACTAAGCTTCCAATATTGTTAAAAAATTAGTAAATTAAAATTAAAAATCTATATTCTGGGTAAACTCAAGAATATGAAGGGGAAGAAAGGAGGAGTTTAGTGGATTTTATTTGGCAGTATATGAAAAAGTATAAGAAGTACCTACTTACAAACTTTATAATGGCAGTGGGCTTTATCTTTGTAGAGATAGGTATTCCTACAGTTTTGGCCAGGGGGATAAACAATAATTTTAAGGGCCACAACAGGGAGTATATTATGAAGCTGGCCCTGACCATGCTCTTATTTTCTCTTATAGGTTTGGTTTCTCTTATTGTTCTTGCTTATTCTACAAATAAGCTGGCATCAAGTGTTACCCATGACATAAGAGAAGATGTATTTAGCCATGTTCAGACTTTTTCAAAGGATGATTATGATAAGTTTGGAGTCAGTAAGCTAATGACCATAACTGGTTCTGATGCCTATACTATAATGCAGTTTCTTATAATGATCTTAAGGACTGGATTTATGGCACCTATGATGTTTATTACCAGCCTGGTAATGATTTTTTCGAAAAGTCCATCCCTGGGACTGGTAACAGTTTTGTCTATACCTATAATGGTTCTGATAGTTTTTCTTATAAACCAGAGGACCAAGCCCTTAAGTGAGGACCAGCAAAGGGGATTGGATAGTATCAATAGGCAGATCAGGGAAAGTTTAACAGGCATTAGGGTTATAAGGGCCTTTAATAATGAGGACTTTAAGGAGGGGCAATTTTTAGATTCTTCTAGAAATTACGCAGATATCTCCAAGAGGATGTTCCAGACAGTAGCCTTTATATCTCCAGTTTTTACACTTATATTTGCTATAGTGACAGTGGCAGTTCTTCAAATAGGAGCTACACAAGTACATAATCAAGTCTTACAGTATGGTACCTTGGTGGCCTTTATAGAGTATGTTTTCCATGCTCTTATGTCATTTTTAATGCTGTCTACAGTTCTGATGATGTATCCTAGAACCAGTGTGTCTGTAGATAGGATAAGGGAGGTTTTAGATACTGAGGCCAGCATAGTGGATAGGCCTAAGTCTGTTGTTCCTGAGAAAATAAGGGGTAGAATTGAGTTTAAGGATGTTAGTTTCTCCTATAGTACTAGCTCTGAGAAGTCTGTACTTAATAAGATATCCTTTGAAGTAGATCCAGGTGAGACAGTAGCTTTTATAGGGAGTACTGGTAGTGGTAAGTCTACAGTTATAAAGTTAATTCCTAGGCTAATGGATTCTACAGAGGGCCAGATCCTAATAGATGGCCGGGACATAAGGGACTACCAGATAGATTATTTGAGAAGTCAAATAGCCTATGTTCCACAAAAATCCAGCTTGTTTTCAGGGACTATAATGGAAAACTTAAGGTTTGGTAATAGGGAGGCTAGCTTTGAAGAAATAGAAGAGGCAGCTGAAATAGCCCAGGCTCTAGATTTTATAAAGTCCAGTAAGGAGGGCTATGATAGGATCTTGGCTGAGGGAGGATCAGGTTTATCAGGTGGTCAGCAGCAGAGGCTTTGTATAGCCAGGGCCCTAACTAGGGATGTTCCTATCTATATATTTGATGATAGTTTTTCAGCCCTTGACTACAAGACTGACTACAGTTTAAGGAAGAGGCTTAGGGAGGAAATAGAAGATAGGACAAAGCTAATAGTAGCCCAGAGAGTCAGCACTATTATGGATGCTGATAAGATAGTTGTTTTAGATAGTGGGGAGTTTGTAGATATAGGTAGCCATAAGGAACTTCTAAAAAGATGTGAAATCTACTATGAAATAGCTAGCTCTCAGCTGACAAAGGAGGAGTTAGAACTATGAAAAAGGGACCTATAAAAAGATTATATGATTTTACAAGACCCTATAAGAAAAAATACGCCCTAGCCCTTGTTTTTAGTATTGTCTACACCTTGGCACGTGCCAGTCAGCCCCTTATTATAGGTATGGCAATATCTGAATTGGCTAGGAATGTAGCAGATTGGAAGTTAAGTGGATTTTCAGGGGTAAACTTTATATATATGAGGAAGGTTATGGTTTGGTTACTGATTACCAGTGGGGTAGATGCTATGGGAGACTATATTTCAAACTATCTCCTATCAGATGCTGTACAGGACACAACCTTGGATATGAGGAAGGCCATATACGACAAGATAAATAGCCTACCTATATCCTACTTTGATTCCCAGCCCCAGGGAGAGATCTTAAGCAGGGTTACAACAGATGTAACAGTAGTTAGTGACGCTATGCAGCAGACCCTTTTAAAGGTCTTAAGTTCTATTTTGTCCCTCGTATTTGGTATAGGATTTATGATCTACCTGTCACCATTTTTTACTCTGGTGACCCTTCTTATGTATCCTATATGTTTCTGGCTTTTTAAAAAGCTACTAGGCTTAACCCAACCAAATTTTAGGGATTTACAGGATTCTCTGGGAGACTTAAACTCCTATACCCAGGAATACTACTCGGCCTTTAATGTTATCCAGCTTTTTGGCCAGGAGGAAAAAGTTATTGAAGATTTTAAGGGGGTAAATGACAGGTTAAGTCAGGTTGGACTAAAGGCTAACTTTCAGTCCAGTACCATAAACCCTATATTAAGCTTTATTACCCACCTTTTCTATATAGGTTTATTTCTAGTCTTGGCTATAACTAGCTTAGACAAGCCCTTGGTAGTGGGAGGATTTGTTCTGGCAGCACAAATGGAAATAGGGGCCATCCAGGCTTTTATCCAGTATATATGGCAGGCTAGTGTGCCTATAAGCCAAATATCTCAACTGTCAAACCTATTCCAAACTGCTGGTGCATCCTTGACCCGTGTATTTGAGATTCTAGATGAGGAAGAGGAAGACTTTATAGAGGAGAATTTGGATCTAGATAAGTTAGATATTAAGGGAGCTATATCCTTTGATGGCGTGGAGTTTGGCTACAGTAAGGATAAGAAACTTATGGATGGTGTAAACATAGATGTTAAATCAGGAGATATGGTTGCAGTAGTAGGGCCTACAGGGGCAGGAAAGACTACCTTGATAAACCTACTTATGAGATTCTACGATATAGATGGAGGAAAAATAAGCATAGATGGAGTGGACATAAGTAAGTTAAGTAAGAGTCAGTCCAGAAGTCTCTTTGCCATAGTTGACCAGAAGCCCTGGTTGTATTCAGCCAGCATAGCTGAGAATATAAGATTTGGTAGGTTGGATGCAGGTTTGGAAGATGTGGTTAGGGCAGCAAAGATGGCCAGTGCAGATCACTTTATAAGAACCCTGCCAGATGGATATAATACTATTATAGACGAGGAAAGCACCAATGTTTCCCAGGGGGAAAAACAACTTATAACCATAGCCAGAGCCCTTCTAAAGGATCCTTGGATTCTTATACTAGATGAGGCTACATCTTCTGTAGATACAAGGCTGGAGTATATGTTGCAGCAGGCTATGGACAAGGCTATGGAGGATAGAACTTCCTTTATAATAGCCCATAGGCTGTCAACTATAAGGGATGCAGATTTGATTCTTGTAATGGAGAATGGATCTATTACAGAACAGGGAAATCATGAAGAGCTAATAAAAAAGAATGGTGTCTATAAGGAACTTTATGAAAGTCAGTTTCTATAGATTTAAATTAGGAAAGGGAGATGGTTTGACCATCTCCCTTTCAAATGTATATGGATAAACAAGACCAAACCCAAGATTAAAGCTACTAGAGTCTCTATCTAGGTCCGGCCTAGTTTTTAAAAACTATTTTTCTCCAAAGTATTCAATTTTTATATTGTTTGTATAGGAACTTTCGTGGCTATAATCATCTCCGCTTCCATCTTCAAGTTCACTAATAGGAATATGATTTAAATAAGATTCCCTGTGCTCATAATCTTCTTTTGGAATATTTTTAAGCCCCTTTATGGGAATGTGATTTAAGTAAGATTCCTCATGTCTGTAATTGCTTCTTATAACCTTTTGCAACTCTTTAATAGGAATATGATTTAGATAAGACTCCTCGTGTTTGTATTCCTCAGTCTCAACTTCCTTAAGATTATTGATGGGAATGTGATTCAAGTAAGATTCCTCATGGTTATAGTCCATCTGACTATCAGGAAGCCTTTCTATAAGGATATGATTTTCCTTTGTTTGTTTTAATCTTGTTATATTTAAATCTTCTTTTAGTAGTATTTGTGCTAGCTCAACAGTGTTCTTCTTGGTCACTGTTTGAGGTGGGTTATATAAGTCATCAAACCTAGTAAATAGTAATGCTGGTATAATAATACCTACTCCCAATGTAATTAGCATTTCTCCCCCTCCTATCTACTTGTCTTATCATTATATATACCCAAGATATTTAAAAATTAACAATCACTCCCTGGACCAATCTCTCCAACGATAGTGTTCAAGCTCAGACAGGTCTTGGCTTTCAAGTTTATCCATTTTTTCTTCAAGGGCTTTTAGCATCTGGTTTTTATGGTATTTTAAGTTGCCCTTAAGAGCCAGGTGATTGGTTTTATGACTGGCATTAAAGATTATATCTCTAGGATCTAGGTCCTTCAATAGCTTGTATTCCTCCCTTAAAATATCCATAGGTCTTAGTCTTTTAAATTCCTTACTTTTAACTAGATCTAAAAGAGGGGCATCCTTAAAGAGAACTAAATTGACCACTATAATTTCAAAGGGATTGACAAGGTTTAAAAAATCAGCAGTTTTCTCTATGTGCTCCCTAGAAAGAGCCTTTGACCCTAGGCCCAGCATTATATAGAGGGAATATGAAATACCTAACTCATCCAGTAGCCTTAGGGCCTCTAGGTTTTCTTCAGCACTTAGGCCCTTGTTTTGAAACTTTAAGACTTTGTTTGAGGCTGATTCTAGACCGAGAGAGATCCTGTCAAAGCCAAGGTCTCTTAGAATTCTAAGTTCATCTTTGGATTTTCTTAAAATATCATCAGCCCTGGCAAAGCTACTTATGTACTTTATATCTGGAAAGTATTTCTTTATCAAACCAGCAATTTCAACTAGTAAACTTGTTTCCAGTACAAGGGGATTGCCAGCTACCAAGACAGCCTTTTTAACCCTTCTCTTACCTCTACTATGGATAAAGCTTAGCTTCTTTAAATTCTCCTCTATTAGGTCTAGGCCCAAAAACTTAAAGTCCAGTCCATGGTTTAGATCACAGAAAAGACAGCTTCCATAGGAGCAGCCTATGGTTACTGGTATATATAGACTTCTGGCCTCAGTCATAGGAACATATAGATAATTCCCATAGGGGCCATATACTTGATCCTTGTAGTCTCTGATTTTGGAAATTAAATCTGACATTTTAAGTCCTCCTAGCATAGGTCTATTTAAGATAGGTTTCTAGTAATATTATATACTAGTTGGGTTTAGATTTAGTAAAATTGGATATCAAAAAGCTATATAGTTTTTAAAAAGTTAGTGTGCTATAATTAAAGAGTTGAAAGGTAGGAGATATTATGGAAAAAGAAGATCTTACTTTAAATATATTTTTAATAAGTGTATTTTCAATGATAGTATCAGGATTGATGTATGCAGATTCAAATTCACTAATTAGAAAATATAATATATCACTGGATAGCCTGGGAGAATTATGGTATAGGACAGGCTTTGTAAGGTTAGGATTTTTAGCTTTAGTAGCTATATTTTCAGGAAGAGAATTAATAGAGGGATTAAAGAATAGAGAAGATTAGTCTTCTCTATTTTTTTATAGAGAGAGATCTAATTATTTTAATTACTTATAAGTCTTGATAGAGCTTGATTTAAAATTAACAATTGTTAAAATTATAGTAGGGATATTAGGCTTAATAAATACTAGTTTCCAGTGGACCTAGTAGACTGGAAGTATTAGGGTATAATATCTTTAGTGGTATTTAGATTTGAAGTTAAGAATCAGACGTGCCAGAACTAATTGACTTAGAATATTATTAAAAGTTTAAGTAATTCTAGATAAAGTTAGGCTAGGAGCCTATCTTTATTTAATATATTTTTTAAAAGGAATTTAAGGGGGAGTTTAAATGACTGTTAAGGTAAAGGTTTGTATGGGTACTCACTGTACAATGTTAGGTAACTTAAACCTACACGACAACATAGAAGAGCTACAAAAAAAGTATCCAGGTGAAATTGACCTTGAGAATGTAAAGTGCCTAAAGGCTTGTGAAAGAGGTGGTGCACCAGTAGTATCTATTAATGGAGAGATTAGGGAGAAGGCAAAGTCTGAAGAAATAATATCTGAGATATTAGAGGTGATGAAAAGTTGACAAGAGGATTATATACTCCAATAACCTACATAAGAAGACAGGTTTATGCGGAGTTAGCTAAGGTAGCATGGGAGGATAGGGACCCTAAGGATGTAGATGATATTCCCTATAGGGTTATAGATGGTGAGGTTGCAAAGTATAGGGGCAGTGTTTTTCATGAAAGAGCTATAGTTGCAGCTAGGACAAGGTTGGCCCTGGGCTTAGACAGAGATGGAAGCTCTGAACACAAGAGACTTTCTGATGGAATAGATAGGGCTGTAGTAAGTCATAGTATAATAGAGGAGCCCTTGGTAAATGTTATTCCCTTTGCCTGTGAGGCCTGTAAGGAGAAAAAACATAAGGTTACAGATAATTGCAGGAAGTGTATAGCCCATCCCTGTATGGTAGTCTGTCCAGTAAATGCCATATCTATGGGAGAAAAGGGAGCTATTATAGATCAGGATAAGTGTGTGGATTGTGGAAAGTGCAAGCAGGCCTGCCCTTATAGTGCCATAATAAAGCAGGTTAGACCTTGTAAGGAGGCTTGTGGTGCTGATGCCATAGTTTCTGATGAAAATGGTAGGGCCAAGATAGATTATGATAAGTGTGTAAGCTGTGGAATGTGTATAGTAAGCTGTCCTTTTGCTGCCATAACTGATAAGTCAAATATCTATCAGGTTATGCGAGTTTTAAAGAAGCAGGAAAGGGTTCACGCTATTATAGCCCCTTCTTTTGTAGGTCAGTTTGGACCACTAGCCAGCCCCGAGAAAATTATAAAGGCCCTTAAGATGTTGGGCTTTACAGAGGTTGTAGAGGCGGCCTATGGTGCAGATGTGGCTGCTAAACATGAGGCAGAAGTATTTAATGAGCTGGTTCCAGATAAGCAACCATTTTTAGGTACATCCTGTTGTCCATCATGGACCCTGACTGTTAAAAAGTTCTGTCCAGAGCTATTTGAATATGTTTCTAGCTCTAGTACGCCTATGGTGGAAACTGCCAAGGTTATTAGGGAGAGAAGTCCTGAAGGAAAGATCATATTTATAGGACCTTGTGTTTCTAAAAAAGTAGAGGCTATGGAAGAAGAAGTTAAGCCCTATGTAGACTTTGTAATAACATATGAAGAGCTGGCAGCTATGTTTGTAGCAGCAGATATTGATATAGCAGAGGTAGAGGAAGACCAGGTGGTTAAGGATGCTTCAAGGCCAGGTAGGGAGTTTGCATATGCTACAGGAGTATCAGCAGCCGTAAAGAAAAGTGCAGAGTTACATAATAAGGATGCAGAGATAAAGACCCACAATGCCAATGGAGTAGCAGAGTGTAGGAAGATGCTACTACTGGCTAAGGCAGGCAAGTTAAATGGCTACCTGCTAGAGGGAATGGGCTGTCCCGGTGGATGTGTAGGCGGAGCAGGAACCCTATTACCTATAGAGAAGGCAAAGAGAGAGGTTCAAAAATTTGCCGATGCATCTCCTTATGAAACTGTTTATGATAATCCTTTATTAAAGGATAAGTAGTAGGAGGCTAGTTTTTGCTAGCCTTCTTTTATTTTTAATAGGGGAGGAAAACTGGAGAGAAGTGGGTATATTACATACTTTAGACTATATATGACATACTATATATTTATTTATCTAAAAATATCTTATTGACTTATGTAAAATCTATTGTTATGATTAGGTTGAAAATACAACTGAATGAGCTCATATAATTCTCAAAATATGGTTGAGGAGTTTCTACTGGATAACCGTAAATTATCCACACTATGGGCGAAAGTGTACCTAGGGACCTGGAGCTTAGCTCTAAGACCGAGCGGTACAGATACTAAAGGAGTTTAGTATTACACCGAAGGGATAAAAGCCCAGTCGGGTAGGTTTCGCTTTAGCCTACCTGACTGGGCTTATTCTTTTGTCTAATAATAAGGAGGGACTATTTTGAATTTTAAGAGAATTTTGATAGAAAAGAAAAATCAGTATAATGCAACAAGGAATGTACTATTAAAAGAGTTCAGAGAGTACTTGGGAGTGGATCTAGAGGACTTAAGATTTATAAATGTCTATGACTTAGTAAAGGGAACAGAGGAAGACTATAAATACATTAAGGAAGAAATTCTCTTTGATGAAAATGTAGACTATTGCTACGAAGACTCTCTAGTTGAGAGAGAGGGAGAAACTTACTTTAGGGTTGAGTTTGTAAAGGGACAGTTTAATCAAAGGGAAGATTCACTGGAGTCCCTTATAAGAGTTGGACTTAAGAAGGATGGAATAGGGGTAAAAAATTCAAGAATAATAGGTCTTAAGGGCCTTAGTAAAGCGGAAGTTGAAAGAGTAAAATCCTACTATATAAATCCTGTGGAGATGAAGGAAATTGGCCTTGAGGACTTTACATATAGGGAGGAAGAGGCTACAGATGAAACAACAGAATGGATAGATGGATTTATAGATTTTACTAGTGAAGATATGATGAAGTTTAAGGAAGACTCAGGCCTGGGTTTGGATCTTGAAGACTTAGAGTTCTGTCAGGAGTACTTTAAGAAGGTAAAGAGAGATCCGTCTATAACAGAGTTGATGCTTATAGATACCTATTGGTCAGATCATTGTAGACATACAACTTTTATGACAGAGTTAACAGATATTAGCTTTGAAGATGGAAAATATAAGGATCTAATAGAAGGGGCTTTTAAGGAGTATCTTGAGAGCAGGGACTTTATTTCCAGGAAGAAGCCTATTTGTTTGATGGACCTGGCTACTATAAATACCAAGGAGTTAAAGGCCAAGGGACTTTTAGATGACCTAGAGGAGTCAGAGGAAATAAATGCAGCTAGTATAGAAATAGATATAGAGGTAGATGGCAGGGAGGAAAAGTGGCTTCTAATGTTTAAAAATGAAACCCACAACCACCCTACAGAAATAGAACCTTTTGGAGGGGCGTCCACTTGTCTTGGTGGTGCTATAAGAGATCCGCTTTCCGGTAGAAGCTATGTTTATCAGGCTATGAGAATAACTGGAGCTGCAGATCCTAGACAGGCCTTTGATGAGACCTTAAAGGGTAAGCTTCCTCAAAGAAAGATTACAAGGGAAGCCTATAAGGGCTATAGTAGCTATGGTAATGAAATTGGAGTTCCTACAGGCTATGTAAGGGAACTTTATGATGATAGATATGTTGCTAAGAGAATGGAAGTTGGAGCTTTGGTGGCAGCTGCTCCTAGGGAAAATGTAAAGAGGGAGAGTCCAGTAGCTGGAGATAAGATTGTCTTAGTTGGAGGTAGAACAGGTAGAGATGGTGTTGGTGGAGCTGTAGGTTCTTCAAAGGGCCATACAGAGGATTCAGTTAAGGATGGTGGAGCAGAGGTACAAAAGGGAAATCCATCCTTGGAGAGAAAGATCCTAAGACTTTTCAGGAAGGACCATGTTGCAAAGATGATTAAAAAGTGCAATGACTTTGGTGCTGGTGGAGTTTCAGTGGCCATAGGTGAGCTGGCAGACGGCTTAAAAATAGACTTAGACAGGGTTCCAGTTAAGTATGAGGGCATGAGTGGTACGGAAATAGCTCTTTCAGAATCCCAGGAGAGAATGGCTGTTGTCTTAGATAGTGATGATTTGGACAAGTTCTTATGGGAGTGCCAAGTAGAGGATCTAGAAGCTAGTGTAGTTGCAGAAGTTACAGAGGAAAAGCTTCTACTAATAAACTTTAAGGGCCAGGATATAGTAAGAATAGATAGGGAATTCCTAGACACTAATGGAATTAGAAAAAAAGCCCAAATCATCGTTGAAAGTCCAGAAAATTTCGAATATTTCAAGGGAGAGGAAAGTCTTGGAAATGTAAGGGAGGCTTGGCTTTCTAATGTTAGCGACCTAAATGTTGCTAGTCAAAAGGGTTTGGTTGAGAAATTTGATTCAACAGTAGGTAGTGGAACAGTTCTAATGCCTATGGGAGGTAGCTACCAGTTAACTAGTCAGGAGGGTATGGTGGCAAAACTACCTGTCTTAAATGGAAAAACTGATGATTGTTCTATAATGACCTATGGTTTTGATCCAAAGATAGGCCAGATAAGTCCTTTCCATGGTGGTCTTTACTCTGTTATTGAGGCTGTTACAAAAAACGTTGCCCTAGGATGTGACTACAGAAAAATTAGATTTTCCTTCCAAGAGTATTTTGAAAGACTGGGAGATGACAAGAGAAAGTGGGGCAAGCCATTTGCAGCCTTACTAGGAGCTTTCCTTGCAGACAAGAAACTAGACCTACCAAGTATTGGTGGTAAGGACAGTATGTCAGGAACTTTTGAAGATATAGATGTACCACCTACACTTATAGCCTTTGCTGTAAACCATGATAAGGTTGACAATATAGTTTCAGCTGAGTTTAAGACTATAGGTTCTAAGGTTATAATCCTTGAATCAGAGATAGACTCTATGGGAATGATAGATTTTGAAGCTCTTAAGAGCAACTTCCTAGGCTTTAAGGACTTGGTTAATAAGGATCAGGTATTTAGTAGTTCTTCTGTAAAATATGGTGGAATAAGCAGAACTATTACTGAGATGGCCCTAGGTAATAAGGTAGGTTTTGAGTTTGATGGAAGGGAAGACCTATTTACGGCTAAGTATGGATCAATAATAGCAGAGGTTAGTGAAGATGCAGATCTTTCAGCTCTTAACTACAGGCTTCTAGGTAAGACTATAGAGGAGGAAAAAATAGTTTATGGAAATGAGTCTATAGACTTAGATGAAATACTAGGTCAATATATGGGAGTTTTAGAAGAGGTATTCCCTGTTACTGAAAGAGTTGAGACTGAGAAGCTTGAGGAAGCTTCCTATGATTACTATAGAAGAGAGAAGAAACTAGCAGATCCTAAGGTTCTAATTCCTATATTTACAGGAACATTTGGAGAGTATGATCTGGGAGATAAGTTTAGCAGGGTTGGTGGACAAGTGGAATACTTTGTATTTAAGACCCTGACTCCAGAGCTTATAGAAAAATCCTACCTGGAATTTGCTGAGAAAATAGATGGAACAGATATATTGGCTTTCCCAGATGGTGCTATCCTAGGTGATGAACCAGAGGGAGGCGGAAAGCTTGTTAAGAATGTATTGGAGGACACTAAGATCAAGGAGTCTGTAGAGGCTTTATTGGCTAGGGATGGACTTGTTTTAGGTATAGGTGAGGGTATGAAGGCCTTGGTTAGATCTGGCTTGCTTCCATTTGGAAAGATAGTTGATAGGAATAGTGAGATTTCAATAGTTGAGAACTTCCATGGAGATCATGTAACCAGCTTAGAGACTGCTAGGGTTTTATCCAACAATTCCCCTTGGTTTATGCATAAGAAGGTGGGAGACTTGGAATTACTACCTATAGCTAGTTCAGAGGCTAGGATAGTGGTTAGTGAGGAAGTTTTAGGAAGACTTTTGGATAATGGTCAGATTTTAAGCCAGTTTGAAAGAAGTCTTACAGGAGATAGTTATGGACTAGAAGCTATAGCCAGTCCTTGTGGAAAGGTCCTTGGTAGAATAGCTAGTGTAGATAGATTGGATAGTGGAATTTACAAAAATGTAGCTGACTTAGAGATGGATAATATTTTCCAGGCTGCTATAGACTACTTCAATAAATAAAAAAGATGATTAAATTTACAATAAGAAAAATGTGCTTAAAAGGAGAGGTTAAGAATGAAGGTTGGAATAGTAATGGGAAGTATTTCAGATAGAGAGGTTGCAGAAAAGGCTACTGGAATCTTAGATAGCTTTGGAGTGGAATATGAAATGAGGGTAATTTCTGCCCATAGGACACCAGAGGAGGCTATAAACTTTGCCAAGTCTGCAGAAAGTAAGGATATGGAAGTTATTATTGCTATAGCTGGTAAGGCAGCCCATCTAGGAGGGGTTATTGCCAGTATGACACCAGTTCCTGTAATAGGTTTACCAGTTAAATCATCAACTATGGATGGTATAGACTCTCTTTTATCAGTAGTTCAAATGCCTAAGGGAGTGCCGGTGGCAACAGTGGCTATAAATGGAGGAGAAAATGCAGCTCTTCTGGCTATACAGATTCTATCTGTTAGGGATAGGGAACTTAGACAGAAGTTTAAGGACTATAAGACTAAGATGGTGGAAGATGTTAGGAAGATGGACGAAAGCCTTAGAAAATAAGATGACGGAGGTTTACTATGAGCGGTATTATTGGAGTTTACAGCAATCAAAAAAAAGATATCTCTAAAATTATATATTATGGCCTTTATGCTTTACAGCATAGGGGTCAAGATAGTTCAGGAATTTCAGCTAACAACAATGGTTATATAGACTATCACAAGGGGGCAGGCCTGGCTCAGGAAGTCTTTAATGAGGAGAATTTGGAAAGACTTGCTGGTAATATAGCTATAGGTCATGTAGGTTATAAGGTAGATAGTTGCCTTAAGGGAGATGGAGCAGAGCCCTTGGTTTTTGGCTATAAGAAGGGTGCCCTGGCCCTGGCTTTTGATGGGGGAATAGTAAATTCTAAGGAATTGATGGATGGAATGATAGACAAGGGAGTGCTTTTTCAATCAGCTACAGATGCTGAGATAGTGGCAAATCTTATAGCCAGACATCACAATGATGATATAGAACAGTCTATTATAAAAGCTATAAAGGATGTTAGAGGTTCCTACTCCCTGGTTACTATGACCCATGACAGGCTAATAGGTGTTAGGGATCCCTATGGTTTAAAGCCCCTATGTATAGGGAAAATGAATGACGACTATGTTTTGGCCAGTGAAACCTGTGCCTTAGATACTATAGGAGCAGAGTATGTTAGGGATGTGGACCCTGGTGAAATGGTGGTTATTATAGATGGAGGTATAAAGTCTATAAAGACCAAGGAGTCTAAGAAAAGAAGTACCTGTTTATTTGAGGTTATCTACTATGCTAGACCAGATAGTAAATTAGATAGTAAGAGCATATATCTTATTAGGCGTGAGGCAGGTAGAGCCTTGGCCAAGGAGCATCCTATAGATGCAGATATAGTTATTTCAGCTCCAGATTCAGGAACTGTAGCAGCCATAGGCTATGCAGAAGAATCAAAGATAGCCTATGATGAAGGCTTAATTAAAAATAGATATATAGGCAGGACCTTTATACAGCCTACCCAGGAGTTGAGAAAGCAGGGTGTAAAGATCAAGCTTAATGTTATAGATGAGAATGTTCAGGGCAAGAAGGTCATAATAGTTGATGACTCAATAGTTAGAGGTACAACTATGACTGGAGTTGTTGGAATGATAAAAAGAGCTGGTGCCAAGGAAGTTCATGTTAGAATATCAGCTCCAGCAGTTACTTTTCCCTGCTATCTAGGAATGCATACCTCAAGGCGAGAGGATCTTATAGCTACTAGAAAAAGCAAGGAAGAAATCAGGAAGATGATAGGAGCAGATTCCTTGGAATTCCTATCCTTAGAGGGCCTACTAGAGGCTACTAAAGATTCAGAATGCTATTGTACAGGTTGTTTTAGTGGGCAATATCCAGTAAATATAGAGGGAAAATAGGAGGAGAAAAAATGACTATAACTTATAAAGATGCAGGTGTAGATAAGGAAGCGGGATACAAGCAGGTTAGTCTTATTAAGGATATGATAAAGAAGACTCACCACAGCAATGTTGTTTCAGATCTAGGAGGATTCTCAGGACTTTATAGCCTAGACAGGGACAAGTACAAGGAGCCTATCTTGGTTTCAGGAACTGATGGAGTTGGAACTAAGCTTAAGATAGCCTTTATGATGGATAAGCACAATACCATAGGAGAGGATTGTGTGGCTATGTGTGTAAATGATATTTTATGTCAGGGAGCCAAGCCTATGTTCTTCTTGGACTATATTGCTACTGGAAAACTTGTACCAGAGAAGATGGCTGAAGTAGTAGAGGGTGTAGCCAATGGTTGTGTTAAGGGAGATGCCTCCCTAATAGGTGGTGAAACAGCAGAAATGCCTGGTTTCTACAAGGAAGATGAGTATGACCTAGCTGGTTTTGCAGTAGGAGTTGTAGATAGGGAAAATGTTATTGATGGATCTAATATAGAGGCTGGAGATATGATTATAGGCCTGCCATCAAGTGGTGTACATAGTAATGGCTACTCCCTGGTTAGAAAGATTGTTTTTGAAAAGATGGGATTTGAAGTAGATAGGTATATAGAGGAACTAGATAAGACTATTGGTCAGGAGCTTTTAACTCCTACAAGAATCTATACAAGACAACTTATGCCCCTAATAGAAAATTTAAGAATAAAGGGTCTAATCCATATAACTGGTGGTGGATTCTATGAGAATATACCTAGAATTATGAAGGATGGTTTGAAGGCTAAAATAGACTCTTCTATTATAGAGACTCCAAAAATATTCTCCCTACTTCAGGAATGGGGAGGAATATCAGATAAAGAAATGTACTCTACCTTTAATATGGGTGTAGGTATGGTAATTATAGTTTCCAAGGATGAATATGAGGAAGCTAAAAAAATCCTGGATGATCTAGGTGAAAAATACTACTGCCTAGGTGAGGTTCTTGAGGGAGATGAGAAATTAGAGCTATGCTAAGAAAGAAGATTGGGGTTTTAATTTCTGGTGGAGGAAGTAACCTTCAAAGTTTAATAGATGCTGAGGATTTGGCTGGAGATATATCCTTGGTAGTATCCAATAGGAAGGATGCCTATGGCCTAACTAGGGCTAAAAATGCTGGTATAGAGGCAGTTTTCTTGGAGCCAGGTGAGGACTATAATTCCAGGCTTTTAAGGCTGGTTCTAGATAGGGAGATAGATCTTCTTGTTTTGGCTGGCTACCTAAGAGTCTTAGACCCAGAGCTAGTGGAAGAATACAGGGGGAGGATTATAAATATCCATCCTTCCCTAATACCTAGTTTTTGTGGAAAGGGCTACTATGGCATGAATGTACATAGGGAGGTCTATAGAAGGGGAGTAAAGTTATCAGGCTGCACTGTTCACTTTGTAGATGAGGGAACAGATACAGGGCCTATAATTCTTCAAAAGGCTGTGGCTATAGATTTTTCAGATGGACCAGATGATATTCAGAAAAAGGTTCTAGTCAAGGAACATGAGGCCTTGGTGGAAGCAGTTAGGCTTTACTGCCTAGATAGATTAACTATAAAAGATGCTAGAGTAAAAATAGAGGGGTGAGTATATTGAAAAGAGCTTTGGTTAGCGTTTATGATAAGGATGGAATAGTTGAATTTTGTAGGGCTTTGGTAGAATTGGGCTGGGAGATAGTTTCTACTGGAGGCAGCAACAGGGTTTTAAAAGAGGCTGGGATTCCAACTATAGAAATAGATGAGGTTACAGGATTTCCAGAAATTTTAGGTGGTAGGGTAAAGACCTTAAACCCTAGAATTCACGGAGGGTTACTTTGCAGACATGACAGGGAAGAAGATCTTAAAACCCTGGAGGAACATAATATAAAGGCCATAGATATGGTAGTCAATAACCTATATCCCTTTGAGGAAACTCTTAAGAATCCAGAGTCAAGTGAGATGGATATTATTGAGAAAATAGACATAGGCGGACCTAGTATGATTAGAGCCAGTGCAAAAAACTTTAGATATGTTACTGTAATAATGGACCCTAGAGACTATTCCTTGGTCTTAGAGGAACTAAGGGAAAATGGCAGCACTAGCCTAGAAACTAGGAAGGCTTTGGCAGGCAAGGTTTTTAGATATACTTCCTATTATGATTCTATTATAGGCAGGTATTTTATGGACCAGGAGGGTTTAGATTTTCCAGAATACTATACCATACCTATGAAATCAGGTGAAGAGCTAAGATATGGAGAAAATCCTCATCAAAAAGCAGCTTTTTACTTGGATCCCTTTGAAAGAGAGGGAAGCATTGGTGACTTTCAACAGCTTCATGGAAAGAAGCTGTCCTTTAATAATATAAATGACGCCAATGGTGCCCTGGAAATGATAAAGGAATTTGAGAGACCTACAGTGGTGGCAGTAAAGCATGCCAACCCTTGTGGAATTGGCAGTGATGACTCTATAGTAGAAGCCTATAAAAAGGCCTACGAATGTGATCCAAAGTCAATTTTTGGGGGAATACTTGCTATTAACAGGGAGGTTGACCTGGAGCTGGCAGAGGAAATAAACAAGATCTTCATAGAGATTGTTATGGCTCCTGGCTATACAGATCAGGCCCTGGAAGTATTGAGGGAAAAAAAGAATATAAGGATTTTAAAAATAGATCAGATTCAAAAAAATGACTATAGTCAGATGACCTATAAGAAGGTACTAGGGGGAGTCCTAGTTCAAAATCTAGACAATAAGTTAGTGGAAGAATTACAGGTTGTAACCAAGAGACAGCCTACAGAAAAAGAGATGAAAGATTTAGAATTTGCCTGGAAGTCAGTAAAGTATGTTAAATCCAATGCAGTTTTATTGGCTAAAAACGAAGCTACAGTTGGTATAGGCATGGGTCAGGTAAATAGAATCTGGGCAGTTGAGTCCAGTATAGAAAGAGCAGGAGAAGAACTAGAGGGAGCTGTTTTGGCTTCAGATGGATTCTTTCCATTTAAAGACTCTATAGAAGCCCTGGGCCAGGCAGGAGTAAGGGCTATAATCCAACCAGGTGGCTCAATTAGAGATCAGGAGTGTATTGAGGAAGCAGACAGGCAGGGTATAGCCATGGTCTTTACTAGTATGAGACATTTCAACCATTAGGAGGTAGTTAAGATGAAGGTTTTAGTTATAGGAAGTGGGGGACGTGAACACAGTTTGGCCTGGAAATTAAGCCAGTCTCCAGAGGTTAAGAAAATTTTCATAGCTCCAGGCAATGGTGGAACAGAGCTAGTGGGAGAGAATGTAGATATAAAGGCCAATGATCTTGAGGGACTTTTAAGCTTTGCCAAAAAGGAAGCCATAGACCTAACAGTAGTGGGACCAGAAGATCCACTGGTAGAGGGATTGGCAGATAGGTTTAGGCAGGAGGGCCTTAGGGTTTTCGGTGTAGGAAAAGAAGGGGCAAGGCTAGAGGGAAGTAAAATTTTTTCCAAGGAATTTATGGAAAGACACGGAGTTCCAACAGCCAAGTATAGAGTATATAGAGACTATGATAGGGCCAAGAGAGAAATAGAGGAATTTTCCCTACCTATAGTTATAAAGGCTGATGGCCTGTGTGCAGGCAAGGGTGTAGTTATATGTAATAGCTATGATGAGGCCCTAGACAGCCTAGATAGCTTTTTAAATGATGGTGTCTTTGGAGAGGCTGGGAAAAGCCTTATAATAGAGGAGTTTCTAGAGGGAGTAGAGGCCTCCTTACTTTGCTTTGTATCTGGAGGAAGGATTATACCTATGGAGTCAGCCAAGGACTACAAGAAGATCTACAATGATGATCAAGGTCCAAATACAGGAGGAGTTGGCTGCTTTTCACCTAGTCCCCTATTTACAGAGGAACTTAAGAAGAGGATAAGGCAGGAGGTTTTAAATCCTATAGAAAAAGGATTTAAGGAAGATTCTATAGATTTTAATGGCATACTTTTTATAGGATTTATGATAGATAAGGATATAAAGGTCCTGGAATTTAATGTAAGATTTGGAGATCCAGAAACAGAGGTGGTACTTCCTCGTTTAAAGTCAGACCTATTTAAGGTCTTTAATAAGTGTATAGACAATGAGTTAGGCCAGGAGGACCTGGACTGGGAGGAAGATGGTAGTTTGGCTCTAATACTTACATCTAAGGGCTACCCAAGCCACTACGAAAAGGGTCTACCTATTACTATAGGTGATCTAGATAAGGATATAGTGGTGTTTCATAATGGAACTCTTAGAAGGGATGATAAACTTTATACCAACGGTGGTAGGGTTTTAACCCTAATGCTTATGGGAAAAGATCGCCAAAACTTAAGGTCTAGAATCTACCAGGAGGTTGAGAAGGTAGATTTTGAAAATATCTACTACAGAGATGATATAGGAAGATAGACTATTTTAGGACATTGAATTTATTCAGTGTCCTTTTTTATAACCAGGGACTATTTGGGGTAAGTATGACCTAGAGGTGATTTTATGGAAGTCTATATTTTAGGTCAAGTGGAAACAGGTGATTTTGATAAAAATAAAAAAAGTCTTATAGGGGATCTGTGGGAAAGCTGCTATAAGAACTATAATGGTTTTGACAGCTTGGTTAAGTATGCTATATACCATGACTACAAGGGCCAAGACCACAGGGACTATAGCTTTAGCATAGGAGTTGAAAGCCCCCTAAGCCAGAGAAAGCAAAAGTTTAAGAATCATAAATTTAAAACTTTTAGGCTGGACCAGGCTAGCTACGACAATATAGAGGGGCTTTGGCATGAAATTTGGAATAGGGAATCTAAGGGAGAGCTTAGAAGATCCTATGTCTGTGATTTTGAAAAGCATGAGCTTGATGGACGTGTAACTATATATATAGGAATTAAGTAGGTGAGGATATGGAGAAATTAAAGGTTAAAAATAGGCTTAATCTATCTTTTAGTATGGTCTATAACTCTTTTGTATATTTGCTTTTATTTGAACTTATATACAAGGGACTTATAGCCTTTCTATTTAGGCCTTTTTTGAATATTGTAGTTAGGATCTTTATAAGGCTAGGAGGCTATGATTTTTTGGTAAATGAGAATATACTAGCCTTTTTTACAAGTTTTATAGGTCTGGCCCTCCTGGCCCTCCTAGTGGCCATAGCCAGTATTTTGATTTATTATGAGTTTTCAGTTCTACTTCTAATACTTTATAGGACCTCTAGGGAAGAGGAGATAGATCTATTTCAACTAACAGAATTGGCACTTTTTAAAACCTTAAAGGCAGTAAGGGAGAGAAGTATTGGACTGACCCTATATATCTTAATACTAATTCCCATCCTTAATATAGGCTTAAGTTCCAGCCTTATACCTAGCATATCACTACCAGATTTTATAGTAGGGGAACTTGAAAAACACAGGGGAGGTAGGGGCCTTCTTATCCTCCTGTCCTTGGGACTAATCTATGTTTTTGCCAAACTTTTCATAGTTCTTCCCCTAATGATATTTTCAGATATGACCTTTAAGAAAGCCAGCGAAAAAAGCTTTAAGCTTATGAGGGAGAATGGCTTTAAACTAGCATTAATGGTAATACTAGGCCTTTTAATCTGGATTGGCCTAACCTATTTGCCCCTAACTCTATTTGAGGGATCTAACAATATCTTATTTCTAGTTCTAAAGTTTTTTGCCAACATATCCAGCATAGTATTTACAGCCCTGATTTCTC
>JASLIL010000094.1 GCA_030152145.1 Tissierellales bacterium | reverse complement strand
TTTTCTGGTAGTCCTATTACTGCGTCTAGGTAGTTTCTGTCCCTTATAAGGTGCTTTCTTATGTCTTCTTCTGCTCCTCCCCTAAAGAGAACTCCATGGGGTAGGACTACTGCCATGGTTCCGTTGTCCTTTAGATGGTGGATCATATGTTGGACAAATACATAGTCGGCGCGGGATTTTGGGGCTAGTTTTCCATAGCCTGAAAATCTTTCGTCTTGCTCAAATTTACTGTCACTGGACCACTTAGATGAATAGGGTGGGTTGGCTACTACTGCTTCAAATTCCATGCCCATATGCTGTGGTTCTTCTACTGTGTCAGCATTTTGGATGTCAAATCTTGAGTAGTGAACTTCATGAAGGAGCATATTCATCCTTGCCAGGTTGTAGGTTGTGGATATTAGTTCCTGACCATAGATTTTTCCTACCTTGGCCTCCTTGTTTACCTTTAATAGGAGGGATCCTGATCCACAGGCTGGGTCATATACAGACTGAAGTTCTTCCTTGTCCATAGTTACTATTTTTGCCAGAACCTGACTGACTTCTTGAGGTGTGTAGAATTCCCCTGCCTTCTGACCTGCATTGGCTGCAAACTTTCCTATTAAATATTCGTAGGCATCTCCTAGTATGTCTATTTCAGAGTCATCTTGATTAAATGATATTTCATTTACCAAAACTAGGATTCTAGCCATAAGCTTTGATCTTGTTTCTACTGTTTTTCCCAGTCTAGTAGAGGATAAATCCATATCATCAAAGAGGTTTTCAAAGCTCTTTTGTGATTCCTGGCCCATAGTAGAGTCTACTATGGAGTTTATAGCCTCCATTAGGTATTCTGTATCAAACTTTCCGCCCTTCCCCCTCTCTATTTCTTCTATCATAGTGGAGAAAAGGTATTCTGGGTTTACTGTATAGCCTCTTTGTTCTATTAATTGATCTCTCAAGGGCTTTCTCATAGCTTCTACTTCCCATGCCTGCTTGTAGTTTATGCCATCATTTTGAAGCATGGCATTTGCTCTGGCCTCTACCTTTTCTGAAAGATATCTATAGAATATTATTCCCAATATATAGTCCTTAAACTCATTGGCACTTATATTCCCCCTAAGCTCATTTGCCATATCCCATAGTTTTTTATAAAGTTCCTGTTGCTGTTGTTTTTCCTTAACCATTGTCTACTTCCTCCTCATTTATGCTAATCATAGCCTTCTCTATCAGCTCTTCTCTTTCTAAAAACAAGTCCTTCCTTCTTTCCTTCAACTTGTTGATTTTTCCTATTTTGTCCTGGATATCTATACTAGGTAAATTTAGCTTTATCTTCCTAATTTCATTTATGGGAATACTTAAAACAGTTGATCCCTGCCTAAGCTTATTTAGCTCCCTCTTAAATCCTTCAGATTGGTCCATATACCAGGCCAAATAGTCTGGATTTACTCTAGCATCCTTAAGCTTTATTAACACATAGTTAGATGCTACTACCTTCCCCAAATCTTCTTTTCTGGCCTTCTTGGCATTATATGAGACTATATTGAAAAGTATCATATTTTCCTCGACCAAGGGAATCTTCTGGCTTCCTCTGTCTTTGGCTAGTAAAACCTTACTTTCTGATTCAAAGGAATATACCTTCCTTTCTTCTAGTTCCATAGAGCCTTCTGTTTTTATCCTGCTTAAAGGGATACCCTGAACTATATCTGCTATATCTTCTAGCTTCACTTTTCCACCCCTATCTGTATTCCTCTGCTACTTCTCTTATGAAGATTTCCACTTCTTCCGATTTCTTAACATTTTCTAAAAATGAATATTGGGCCTTGGTTAAAGTATCACTGACCCCTTCCCTGTCTATTATTCCACTAAACTCATATTCCTGTACAAGGTCTTCTACCTGTTCCTTAGCTAGTCTGTTACCTATGGCAAAATCTCCTATTTTTCTGTCTTTTCTTTCCTTTTCAAAGCTTATAAACTCATCTTCTATAGAGTCATCTTTCTTAAGCTTAGGTACTACCTTATCTAAAAATTCCTTGATTAGTTCAACCTTATTTCTAAGCTCCTTATTGTCTGCTCTTTCTAGTTCTCCTACAATATAGGCTATGTCTTCTTTTTTCTTGTCCTCATCTTCTAGGTCTATCTTCTTTATTAGGTTCATTATATAGTCAACATTTATCTTGTCCCTGTGCATGATTTCCAGTGCAAAGTCTATATCGTCTAAGATTGAAACCTTTTCCGTCTTATTCCTGTCGTGGTTCTCCTTTATAAGAAGATATTTACTTCTATAGTCTTGGTAGGTCTGGTCTGCTAGGCCTACCTCCTCTTCTGTAAATTCAAATTCCTCAAAGTTCTCCAGCCTTATAAGGGTCTTAGTTAGATCTCTAAAGACTAGTATAAACTCCCTCTGCTTTTCCTCACTTTTAAGCTTGTCTACGTCTTCTGGATTTGCTGCTATACCTGTTAGGACTGCTACTTGATTTTTGAAAAGCTCCAGATATTCATCATAGGACTTGGCTAAAAGATCATCTACATTGTCAGTTTTTGAAAATAGTTTTAGGGCCTCATCTGTGGCTTCCTTTAGATTTCTAAAGCAAATTATATTACCGTAGGGCTTTTTCTCTGAGTCCAACCTATTTGTTCTTGAGTAGGCTTGAATAAGATTGTGGTGCTTTAGGTTCTTGTCTATATAGAGTGTATTTAGTTTTCTTGAGTCAAATCCTGTTAAAAACATATTTACAACTAGGAGTATATCTATCTTACTTTCCCTTACTTTCTTGTCTACGTCAGCTCTGTAGGAGTCATATTTATCTGTTGAAAAGTTTGTCTTAAAGGTCTTATTGTAGTCTTCTATCATCCTTTCCATACTGTCTCTGCCATGTTCCTTGCCTCCTGAAAGGTCTGGATTGGCTTGATAGGTAAATATGCTGGCTATTTTCAAGCTATGGTCTAGTTTCTTAAATTTATCGTAGTAGAGGACCAAGGATTCTATACTATCTGTTGCAAAGATAGCGTTGTAGCCCTTGCTTCTGGATCTTTGGTCGTGGTAGTCTACTATGTGTCTAGCTACTAGATCTATTCTTCTTGGATCCTGCCAAACTTCTGCTGTATCTATGGCCTGGACTTTTTCTGCTGCTATTTTATTTAAATCTGCATCTAGGGTGTTGATGTAGGTAATGGAAAAGCCCAAAACATTTCCATCATGTATGGCGTCCTTTATTAAATAGTAGTGAAGACATTTATCAAATAAGTCTGCTGTTGTCCTATCGTCCTGAGATTTGTTTTCCTGAAATCTTGGGGTTCCAGTAAAACCAAAGTACTGGCTATTTCGGAAGTGTTCCTTTATTTCATTGTGCATTTTCCCAAATTGAGATCTGTGACACTCATCTATTATAAAAATTACCTTTTTATCTCTATAGGGTGTCATTATTTTTTCATATCTAGGATTCTTTACTGCATTGCTCATTTTTTGAATAGTTGTTACTATTATAGGGCTCATTATATCTTCTATCTGACTTATTAAGTGATCTGTGCTGTCTGTTCTGTCTACAGAGCCTGGTTGAAACTCATTAAATTCTTTTTCTGTTTGATGGTCTAAGTCTTGCCTGTCTACTAGGAAAAAAACCTTGTCTATTCCCTCTTCTGCTGCCAGTATTTGACTGGCTTTAAATGATGTTAGAGTTTTACCTGATCCTGTTGTATGCCAGATGTAGCCATTGTTTCCAGTTTCCTTGGCCCTTTTAACTATTTCTTCTACTGCATGGACTTGGTAGGGTCTTAGGACTAGAATTTGCTTGTCAGTTTTTTTAAGAACCATATACCTTGCAATCATCTTTGATATATGACATTTTTCTAAAAACACACTGGCAAAGTCCTTTAGGTTACTTATTCTCTCATTTTCCTTATCTGTCCAAAAGAAACTGTACTTATAGTTTAATTCCCCATCAGAATTTGAAAAATACTTTGTATCCACTCCATTTGATACTACAAAAATCTGTATATACCTAAAAAGCCCAGTATAGGAATGAATCTTATACCTAGTTATTTGATTGAAGGCCTCCTTCATATCTAGGCCCCTTCTTTTTAATTCTACCTGAACTAGTGGAAGCCCATTTATTAGTAGGGTTACATCGTATCTATTTTCATACTTTCCTCTTACGGTTATTTGATTTGTTACCTGATACAGGTTTTTACACCACATATTTGTGTTCATCAATTCTAAAAACAATCTACTGCCATCTTCTCTTTCAATCTCTATTTTATCTCTTAGGATCTTTGAAGATTCAAATATACTCTTACCTTCTATCCTATTCATAAGTACCTGAAATTCTTTATCTGTTAGAGGGCTGCCCTTTAATTTATCTGCATTAAATTTATTTATTTGCTTTCTAAAATTATCTTCTAAATCTTCTTCGCTTCTTATATCAACTTTTTCATAGCCATTATTTCCTAAATGTTCTATTAGATTTTTTTCAAGAACTGCTTCTGATTCATATGCCAAACCCCTCATCCTTTCTTCCTTAAAATTTTTTCAACTACTCTAAATCAAACTACTTAAGGAATAAATCCTAAACTTCTTCCTGTTATATCTTACTATAGCTTTGACTTCCTCTTTTGTCAAGAGTTATATTTTACTATAACTGTTTTTATTAATACTAGAGATTTCCTCCCTCCTTATTTACCCAAAAAACTAGGCCAAGAATTTTATCCTGGCCTAGTCGCTTCTGATTATTTTAATTCTATTTTAAAGCCATCTATAATAAGACCCTCTACTTCCTCTACTGAAATAACTTTGTCATTCTCATAATCTAATTCAAAGCTAGAGTTTTCACTGTCTAAGGTTCCTCCTGCATTTTCTAATTTAACTAACCCCTCTTTGGTGACTAGGTCTATCTTGAAATCTCCCCTAAAATCACTTTCCTTGTAGCTACCTACTAGCTTTAATCCTAATGGCGTTATAGAAATTTCTTGGAGCTTGTAGTTTCCAAGATCCACATCCCTATTTATGGTCTTCATATTTTTACTATCCTTTGCCAAATCAGCTTCAACTTCCCAGTGTCCACTTACTCCATGGGATATATATCCATTAGAATAAACTTCATATACTTCTCTTTCTTTTACTATAGGAAATATAAATTCTTCATATTTATATTCTGCTAGATCAGAATTAATTTCATCAATTTCTAAAATTCTTCCCTTCCTATCTGTTAGGAATATTTTACTTTTTTCATATCTTATAAGTTCTCCATCC
>JASLIL010000089.1 GCA_030152145.1 Tissierellales bacterium | reverse complement strand
CACTATGAAAGGTATTTTGAATTAGACGGTAAGAGGTATCATCACATAATAGATCCTAGAACTGGCTACCCATCAGAGAATGAGCTTGGAGGAATAAGTATAGAGTCCAATAATTCTATGGAGGCAGATGCTCTTTCTACCAGTGTATTTATCTTAGGTCTTGAAAAGTGCCAGGAACTTCTGGAATATTTTGAGGATACAGATGCTATATATGTAATTAAGGATAGGACTATAATTCTAGCAGATAAGTTTAAGGATAAGTTTGAATTAAAAGATGATAGCTTTACTTTGAAATAAAGGCCTAGGCCTTTATTTTTTTATGTAAATAGCTTCTTGTAATTTAGCTTTTGTTTATTTGAATAAAGATAGTATAATATGTATAGTAGAAAAGCCTGGTCCATGAAATAATTGGACTAGAGGCAGTTTAGATTGAAGATTAATTAAAGTTGAGGCGAATAAATTGGATTATGTATTTTTAGATGTAAAGGAAAAACACAAGTATATAGGAGTAGTAGAAGACCAAAGGCTAGTAGAATTTTACCTTGAAGATAGGGCTGGCCAAATTAGGGTTGGAGATATTTATAGGGCTAGGGTTGAGAATGTTGTTAGGGCTATAGATTCAGCCTTTGTCAATATAGGTGGAGATAAGAATGGCTTTCTCTACAGTAAGGATGCCCTACCAAGAGAACTTATGTATGATGGAGACTACTATCATATAGACCAGTGTTTAAGGGCTGGGGAAGATGTAATAGTTCAGGTTTTAAAAGAGGGAGAGGGAAAGAAGGGACCAAAGCTAACTAGGCATATAAGTATACCAGGCAACAATATAGTCCTAACCCCCTATAGCAATAGGATAAATGTATCTAGAAAGATCCCAGAGGATAGAAATTTGGAACTGAGAAGCTGGGGAAGGGAAATTGAGGTAGAAGGCATAGGCTTTATTATTAGGACTAATGCTATAGATATAGGAAAAGAAGAGCTTAGAATGGAATATAATAGCTTATTAGACCTATATAGGAAGCTTTCCAGGGAGAAAAACTACCTTCCTATTCCTAAACTTATTTATAGGGATCTGGATGTGTTTTTTAAGCTTATAAGCAACTATAAGTATAGGGACTATAAGATAATTTTAAATGACAGGGAAAGCTATGATTTAATCTTGGATTATGATCAGAGCTTCTTGAATATAGATAGGGATAAGCTTATTCTTGAGGAAGACTTTAATATTAAGTACAATAGAGAAATTATGTCTGGCCTTTCCCAGGCTCTATCAAGGAAGATAGATCTAGAGTCAGGTGGCTCTATTGTTATAGATAGGACTGAGGCTATGACAGTTATAGATGTTAATAGTGGGGCAAGCACTTCAGAATACAACTTAAGTGATACGGTTATAAAAACTAACTTTGAGGCTGCTAAAGAGATAGCAAGACAAATTAGACTTAGGGATCTGGTGGGTATTATCCTAATAGATTTTATAGACTTTAGGGATAAGTCCTATGGTGAGAAACTTTTAGATGAATTTTCAAAAGAACTATCTAGGGATCTAAATAGGGCAAATATTATAGATATAACAAGGCTAGGTTTAGTGGAGCTTACTAGGAAGAAAACAAGGAATAGTGACCTGGATATATTTAAGAAAACTTGTTCTGAGTGTGGTCAAGATTATATAGATATAAATGTTGACATTGACTAGTTAATCTGATAAAATTCTTAGTTGTAAGTAGCCGCACAATATGGGTATTAAAGCATAGTCACCTGATATTGGCGAGACTGGTATGGGGAGGTGCAGAATATGTACGCAGTAATAGAAACTGGTGGAAAACAATATAGAGTTCAAGAAGGAGATGTTGTTTTCGTAGAAAAACTAGATATTGAAGCAGGAGAGAAAGTTGATTTTTCAAATGTTTTAGTTGTAGCAAATGACAATGATGTTAAATTTGGTAAGCCTTTCGTTGATGGAGCTAAAGTAGAAGCTACAGTTGTTGAAGAAGGAAAAGGCAAAAAAGTTATTGTATTTAAATACAAGGCTAAAAAAGGTTTCAGAAAGAAACAAGGACATCGTCAACCATATACTAAAGTAAAAATCGATAAGATTGTAGGATAGTTATGATAAAAGTAAACCTTTATAAAGATAGAGATGGAAATATAATGAGATATAAGATCTACGGTCATGGTGATCATGGACCTTATGGACAGGATATAGTTTGTGCTGGAGTTTCAGTATTGTCACAGACAGCACTCATATCTTTAGTTGAGGTATTAGCTATTGACGAGGATAAGATATTATATACTATAGATCAGGATGGCTACTTAGATGTAAGCCTACCAGAAGATGTAGACTATAATACTAAAAATGAAATTCAAATTGTTATGAAGACTATGGAAGTCGGAATAAAATCTATTATAGAAAGTTATCCAGAGAATGTAACTCTCAAATACAGGGAGGTGTAGAATGATGATTAAAATGAATCTCCAACTATTTGCTTCTAAGAAGGGAGTAGGTAGTTCAAAGAACGGTAGAGATAGTATCGCTAAGAGACTAGGCGTTAAAAGAGGCGACGGTCAAACAGTTTTAGCAGGAAATATACTTGTTAGACAAAGAGGTACAAAAATCCACCCAGGACATAATGTTGGGATAGGTAAAGATGATACATTATTTGCTAAAGTAGACGGAGTTGTTAAGTTCGAAAGAAAAGGTAGGGACAAAAAACAAGTTAGTGTCTACAGCGTAGAAGAATTAGCATAAAAATAAAAGCTTGCCACTATGGTAAGCTTTCTTTTTATTTTAAGTTAAATTGACAGGTTAGCAGGAATTGATATAATTATAATACTGAAAACTTGGACTAGGGGTTGATAATATGTTTGTTGATGTAGCAACAATAAGTCTGAAGGCAGGAAATGGTGGAGATGGAGCCGTAGCCTTTAGAAGAGAAAAATACGAGCCAGCGGGAGGACCAGCTGGTGGAAATGGTGGAAATGGTGGAAGTATAATTATAAGAGCTGATGAAGGAATGAGAACTCTTATGGACTTTAGATACCAAAGATCCTATAAGGCAGAGCATGGAGAAAATGGAAGAAATAAAAAGCAGTTTGGAAAGAAAGGTGAGGACCTAGTTCTTAATGTTCCCATTGGAACCCTAGTTAAGGACAAGGAAACTGGCAAGGTTATAGTGGATATAAAGGATAGGGATCAGGAATATATAATAGCCAAGGGTGGTAGAGGTGGAAAGGGTAATGCTGAGTATACTACTGCAACTAGACAGGCGCCAAGATTTGCGCAACCTGGTACAAAGGGAGACGAGCGTTCTGTAGTTTTAGAGCTGAAATTATTGGCAGATGTAGGCTTAATAGGTTTTCCTAATGTAGGCAAGTCAACTATTCTTTCTATCATATCAAATGCCAAGCCCAAGATAGCCAACTATCACTTTACAACAATCAAACCTAATTTAGGAGTTGTAAGGGTTGGAGAAGGAAAGAGTTTTGTTGTAGCCGACATTCCAGGCCTAATAGAAGGTGCCTTTCAGGGAGCAGGTCTAGGACATGACTTCCTAAGACACATAGAGAGAAATAGAGTTTTGGTTCATGTTGTTGATGCCTCTGGTATAGAGGGAAGATGTCCAGTAGAAGATGTCTATAAGATTAATGATGAACTATCTCAATATAGTGATAAGCTACAGGATAGACCTCAGATAATAGTGGCTAACAAGGTAGATCTTCCAGGTGGTCAAGAAGGTTTTGACATGCTAAGGGAAGAGTTTGAAGCCAAGGGCTATGAGGTTATTAAATTATCTGCAGCTACCAATGATGGTATAAAGGAATTAAAGTATAAAATTTGGGAACTTCTAGAAAAAACTCCTATAGAAGAAGGGGAAGAGTACGAAACCTTTGATGAGATACTAGAGGATCTAGAAATAGAAGAAGGCCCAGAGGTAGTTGTTAGAAAAGAAGATGATATGTATATTGTTGAGGGAAGCAAGGTTGAGACTCTACTTAGAAAGACCAACTTTGACGACTATGATGCTGTTAGATACTTCCAAAACACAATAAGAAAGCTGGGGATAGTAGATCAGCTTAAGGAACTAGGCATTGAAGATAGTGATTCTGTCTTTATTTGTGAATATGAATTTGAATTTTTTGAATAAGAGGTGATGAAAATATGTTAAAAGGTAAGCAAAGAAGTTATTTAAAATCATTGGCCCATGATCTAGACCCTATATTTCAAATAGGAAAAAATGGCCTTAGCGAGAATTTTTTAGTTCAAGTAGATGAAGCTCTAGAAGCTAGAGAGCTTTTGAAAATAAATGTCTTGAATAATAGTTTCCTTGACACTAAGGAAGTGGCAAATAAAGTAGCAAATGAAACTGGAGCAGAATTTGTTCAAAGCATAGGCAATAAATTTGTTATATATAGAGAGTCTAAGGACAAGCCTAGAATAGAATTACCTAGATAGGTAGTGACTACAGGAGGATAGGTTATGAAAGTTGGCATAATGGGCGGAAGTTTTGATCCTATTCATATAGGACATTTATTAATGGCTGAACAGGCTAAAGATGAGCTGGGATTGGATAAGATTTTATTTATACCTACAGGGAATCCACCCCATAAAGATACAGATAGAATGACCGATGCTTCAAAAAGATTTGAAATGGTTAAGTTGGCTATAGGGGACAATCATGATTTTTTAATTTCTGATATAGAGTCTAAATCTAGTTCTGTAAGTTATACAGTAAAGACCCTGGAAACTTTAAAATCCCATAATAGCCAATGGGACCTTTATTTTATAATGGGTTCAGATTCTTTTTTAAGTTTAAATACCTGGAGAAACTATGAAAAAATCCTAAGGGATTATAAAGTAATTGTAGCAAAAAGGCCTAACTATAAGAATGAAATGGTGTATAATATAAGTGAGGAATTTAAAAAAGAATATGATGCTCAAATAGATATACTAAGGTCTCCTATTGTAGACATATCATCAACATCTATAAGGGACAAGGTAAGGGCAGGTGAAAGTATTAGGTACATGTTACCTGAAGCTGTTAGAGAATATATTTTAAAATTAAACTTATACTAGGGTGAAAACTATGAATATAGAAGATGTGATAGATAGATTAAGTGAGGACTTGAATCCTCAGAGATTAGAACACAGCATAAGAGTTATGGAGATGTCTCAGCTATTGGCAAGTCTTAATAATGTAGACCAAGATAAGGCAAGACTTGCAGGACTACTTCATGATTGTGCCAAGTATGATAGTCAGGAAAAGATAGTAAAAGAGGCCCAGGATTATGGTTTAGACCTAGATCCTATATTTAAAATTAGTCCCCAACTTATACATTCTGAATTAGGGTCCTATATTGCCAGGTCCAAGTATGGTATAGAAGATCAGGAAATTCTTGATGCCATAAAATACCATACAGTAGGTCATGGAAATATGTCCAAGCTTGGAAAAATAGTATATTTAGCTGACCTAATAGAGGCTAAAAGAAATTATCCAGGAGTTGAGGCCTTAAGGAATTTGTCCTTTGAGAACTTAGAATTAGGTCTTTTAAAGGCTGTAGATTCAAATCTTATATTTTTAATAAATAAGGGAGCAATTATACATCCTAATACATTGGAACTTAGAAACTCCTTGATAGTAGACTAGGGCTAGGGGTGATATATTGAAGAAATTTAAATTTAAACTGATGGCCTCACTATGTACCTTTATCCTAATTTGGGGAAGCTTCCTAGTCAGTATAAGAGGAGATAGACCTGGCCCCAGTCGTGAGGCAGAGGGCAGCAAGATAGATGATGAAATAAAGGTTCTTTTTATGGGTATTGATAGTGAGAAGGTAAATAAAACTAAAAATACCAGATCTGACACTATAATGATAGGCAAGGCCAATAAGAAAACAGGCAAAGCTTCTATTATATCTGTGCCAAGAGATACATATGTGCATATAGATGGACGTGACAAGAAGGAAAAGTTAAATCATGCCCATGCATATGGAGGCAAGGACTTAGTTCTTAAAACTGTAAATGAACTTTTAAATGAAGAGATAGAGTATTATGTAAGAATTGACTATGGCTTGGTTAAGGAGTTTGTAGACCTTATAGGTGGAGTTGATATCTATGTTCCCATGGATATGTACTATGAGGATCCAGTGGCAGACCCACCTTTAAAAATAGATTTAAAAAAAGGCTTTCAGACCTTAAATGGAGAAGATTCCATAAGGTTTTTAAGGTTTAGAAGTGGCTATGTAGACCAAGATCTAGGAAGAATAAATGCCCAACAGGAGTTTTTAAAGTCAGCTCTAGATAAGACTTTAAAGCTTTCAAATATAAAGAACATACCTAAGATGATTCAGACATCTTATGAAAATATAGACACTAATATACCCCTAACTGTTATAATGGAGTATATTTTAAATATAGCTAAGTTTGATCTTAGTAATATAAGTTTTAATGTCTTGCCAGGAGACAGTAAGTATATAGACAAGGTCTCCTATTATATATTAGATGAGGAAAAAACAAGGGAGCTTTTAAAAGAAGCATTCTAATGGAGGTAAAATATTGAAGAATATAAAAGAAAAAGTAGATATTATTGTAAATGCTTGTGAGGAGAAAATAGCAGAAGATATAGTTGTTTTAGATGTGTCAGACCACACTACAGTAACAGATTATCTGGTAATTTGTTCTGGAAACTCCAAACTACAGACCCAGGCCATAGCTCAAGAAGTAGAGCATGAGTTGGAAGATAGAGGAGACTTAACCTTAAGCACTCAAGGCTATCGTGAGGGAAAGTGGATTGTAGTAGACGCAAATGAAGTAGTGGTTCATATTTTCCACAGGGATGAAAGAGACTATTATGATCTTGAAAACCTATGGGATATAAATATTTAAAAAAATAAATGATTAAAATAAGAATTTAGGGGGAAATATAATGAGCTTAAAACCAATTTATACTAAAAATGCACCAGAGGCACTAGGACCATATTCACAGGCTATGATTGTTAATGATTTAATTTTCACATCAGGACAATTGCCAATAAATCCAGCTAGTGGAGAGTTAGTAGATGATATTGAGGCTGGAACAAAACAATCACTTGAGAATATAAAGGCTATTTTAGAGACAGCAGGAAGTAGTATGGATAAGATTGTAAAAGTAAATATATTTATTACAGACATGAATGATTTTCCAAAGATCAACAAGGTCTACGAAAAGTATTTTACAGAACATAAGCCAGCTAGGTCATGTGTTGAAGTTTCAAGACTACCAAAGGATGGTAAGATTGAAATAGAAGCAATAGCATTATTATAAAGGTCACTCTTTGGGTGACCTTTTCCCATAAAAAGGAGAGGAAAAATGTATTTTAATAAGAAGGAAAAGCTTATAATAGTTATTGTGTTAGTAATGGTTTTTTCCCTGACTTTATATAAAATACTAAATCCAGAAAAACTTATAGATTATAGCCAGGAAAGTGAAGAATTACTAGAGGAGGAAGTTGAAAATCAGGAGGATCTTAAGGAAGAAGAGCCCCTTTCAGAAACTCTAATAGTTCATATTTCTGGGGCTATTAAAAATCCTGGTGTCATAGAATTAGATCAAGGGAAGCGGGTTATAGATGCAGTAGAAGATTCAGGTGGCTTAAGAGATGATGCTTGTTTAGATACTATAAATTTAGCAAGAAAGTTAAGGGATGGAGAGAAAATCTATATACCTAAGGAGGGTGAGGCGCCAAGGAATCTTAGTCAGGATTCGGAAACTCTAGAGGACTCACCAGTTTTAGATATTAATACTTGTACTAAGGAAGAGCTTATGACCCTTCCAGGCATAGGGGAAAAAACAGCAGAGAAGATTCTTAAGTATAGAGAGACTAGTGTTTTTACCTGTGTTGAAGATATTAAGAATGTATCGGGAATTGGTGATAAGAAGTTTGAAGATATCAAGGATAATATTATAGTGAATTAGGAGTGATTCATATGAGTAAAAAAGATATTAAGTTAACAGATTTAAGCAAGAGTTCAGGTTGAGCAGCTAAAGTCGGTCCCGACATTTTGTCACAAGTTTTGTGTCAATTACCAGAAGCATTGAAGGATGATAAGTTGATTGTAGGTTTAGAAACATCAGACGATGCTGCAGTTTATGAAATAAATGAGGATGTAGCTTTAATAGAAACTCTTGATTTTTTTACACCAGTAGTCGATGATCCTTATATGTTTGGGCAAATAGCAGCTACCAACTCTTTAAGCGATGTTTATGCTATGGGAGGGGAGCCTAAACTAGCTATGAATATAGTTTGTTTCCCAAATTGCTTGGATCCAGATGTTTTAGTAGAGATATTAAAGGGTGGAGCAGACAAGGTAAGAGAGGCAGGGGCTATATTGATTGGAGGCCATACCGTAGAAGATGATGAGCCAAAGTATGGACTTTCTGTTTCTGGATTCGTTGATCCTGAAAAAGTTATAACTAATAGCAATGCAAAGCCAGGTGATGTTTTAATATTAACCAAGCCTCTTGGCATGGGTATTATGGTTGCAGCTATTCAAGGTGGTTTAACTAGTGACGATCAATACAATGATACTGTAAAAATAATGTCAACTTTAAATAAATATGCTAAGGAAGCTATGGATGATATTAAGGTTAATAGTCTAACAGATGTAACTGGTTTTGGACTTCTGGGCC
>JASLIL010000011.1 GCA_030152145.1 Tissierellales bacterium | reverse complement strand
GAATTTTCTCATATGGACCTATCACTTACGCTTATAAGCTATTTATCTAGATAAATTAGGTCTATACTCTATTTATTGACCTATATCTTTTACTTTGAGACCTGATATTCTATAAATATACAGAAGTAACACTAACTATGTGATTAATAAAAACTTCTCAAAAATTCCCCATATGTTATAATAATTCTTACATAAAGGAGGTATATATGATAATTTTAGAGAAAATATTTAATGTTTTACTGCTGATTTTTGTAGGATTTACAGTCTTCATTCCCCTAGGAAATCTTCTTAAGATAGAAGTAGGGATGAGATTTGTACAGGCCTATATGTTGGTTTTTTTCTTTCTCTTTCTACTAGGCATGATCCTAGCTGTTATGTCTGTACACAGAGGTTACAAGAAGGATAAGGAGGCAACAATCAAGGCCTTCTTAAAGAAGTTTCTACTAGCAATAGCTGTAGTAGTCCTAATAAATATAGTAAATAATATTAGGAAGAAGGCCATAATTCCCTTGGAACAGGGCCTCCTATACTCCCTAGTATTTCCCTTCCTATCCTATTACATAGAAGAAAGGATAGACAAAAGGATAGGGGTAAAAAAATAAAGCCAGGTCTTCCTGGCTTTTCTTATGCTTAATTTGAAATACCTGCAAACTCTCCTTCTTTTTCAGTTTTTTCAGGTATCATAGAACCTATTATGCCACCTATAAGAGCTGGCACAATCCATGCCAAATCAACCTTAGCAAATGGTAGGTAGGCTAAAATTTTTCCAGCAGCTGGCATAGCTCCTGTATCAGCAAGAGTCTTTAAGGTAACTGCCAAAGTAGTAAATAGGGTAGCCATCTTGTAGATACTAGCTTTGCCATCCTCGTTAAATAGCTTTAGTACTACTAAAACTATAACAATAGGGTAGACGAAAACCAAGATTGGCTCTGAAAATTTAATAATACCCTCAACACCTATAACTGAGAAGTAAGCACTTGATATAGCAACTAAGGCAGCAAAAACCTTGTAGCTAATCTTGCCATTAGTAAGGTTGGCAAAATACTGTGCAACCGTTGAAAGTATACCAATAGCTGTAGTTAAACAAGCCAGGGAAACTATAATAGACAAGGAAACAGTACCAAAGCTCTTTAGGGAATGAGCTGCTATAGCTCTAACCAAGTTAACCTTAGTAATTGGTTGGGCTATAACTGAATTGGTAGTAGAACCCAAATATCCTAAGCCCCCATAAACTACAGTTAAGGCTACAACCGCTATAATACCAGACTGTAAAGTCATCTTAAGCTGCTCCTTCTCGTCTGGATAACCTCTGTCCTTAAGAGACATAACGATCATACCACCGAAAAGTAGGGCTGTAAAACCATCCATAGTCTGGTAGCCACTTTCAAAGCCCTTAGTAAATGAACCCTCAGCATTCATGTCCTTCACAGGCCCCATAGGGTTTATAACTCCCATAACTATTATAGCTATCAAAAGAACAAATAGTGCTGGTGTTAAGTACTTACCAATCTTATCTGTTAAATTTGAAGGATTTAGAACCAACATATAGGCAATACCAAAATAGATCATTGCAAATATAACTGGGCTAAAGCCTGGGAAAAATGGTTGAATAGCTGTCTCATAAGTAGTAGCTCCAGTTCTTGGTATAGCCATTAAAGGTCCAATAGCTATAGCTACTATAATACCTAAAACTTTTCCAAAAGTAGGGGAAACCTTTTCCCCCAACTCATTAATATTACCTTTTGTCTTGGCAGATGCCATAACACTTAACAATGGCAAGCCAGTACCTGTTAAGAAGAAACCAATCATAGCATATTTAACCAATGGTCCGGCCTCATATCCTAGGAAAGGTGGGAATATTAAATTTCCTGCTCCAAAGAACATTGAAAACAATGTTGCCGCTAAAATTAAAATATCCTGTTTTCTCTTTTTCTTTTCCATAATCAAAGCTCCTTTTTAAAAAATAGATAAACTACATTCCTTTTATTAATAGTTATTATAGCATGATTTTGAAGAAATAAAAGGGAGGATTTGCAATAGTCTGAAAATTCACAAACCTTTGTGATAAGTTTATCAATGCCAGAGGTGTAAAAGTCTTTAAATAACAATAAATATCAATGAAATACAATAATATATAGAATAAAATAACAAAAGCTGTATAAATACTCATGAAATAATTTTTGATTGATAGATAAAAGACATAAAATTTTACAACAATTTCATAAACTTTATAGGACTTAAAGTATATCATACCAAAAAGCTCTATGTTCATAATTCTAAAAAATATTTTATAAAAAGAAAATACGTGTATACTTTTTAGACAAAGAAAGGAAAAATTAAAATGAAAGAGAAAAAATAGTGTGGAATTTGAAAAATGGGTATATATGTATTAAGAAAGTTACACTACTGGCTTAGGAGGAGAGGAAAATGAACAGTTTTGGACGGTTAGATAAGGAGACTAAGACTGGAGGATTCGAAAAAGATCCAAGTGAACTCAACAGAAAGCTAGATGAAAGATCAAAAGATAAGCTAAACAATAAGGTGGTTAAAAAAATGAAAACAATGGTAAATGATGAAGAAGACGGGAATATAGTAGATAGTATTTTAGGACTGGTGGCTCTTATGGCCTTTGCTGTAGCAATAGCCCTTAATATAAGAAATAGCATAGGACTTAGGGGGACCATAGGATTATTTGTAGTAGGCATAGTAGCATCCGTAGCCTATTTAAATAGGAAGAAATTAGATAGTTAATATATAAGCTGAAAGCTCATTCAAAAAGAATGGGCTTTCATTATTTTTTGCTATAATAGAACCAAAGGAGGTTTTTTTATGACAGAAGATTTTGCAAATATAAGCTTTATCCTATCAATGGCACTAATACTCCTATCAAGGCTTATTTTAAGAAAATACTATAAAACCAAGGAGGATGACCCTAAGGCCAGACTCTACTATCTAAGCTCCCTACTTGCCTACATATTGGCAGTTATAGGCCTGTCCCTAAGTTTTTTCAATAAGCCTAGTTAAAATATAAAATAAACTGTAACGAAAGTCCTTAAAGTTTCACTAATATATAGGAGGGAATATGAAAACAATAGAATGGCTTTATAGAAACTACAAAGAGGACCTTTACAGCTACATACTAAGCCTAAGCAAGAACCAAGAGGAGGCTGAAGATATCTTAAGTGAAACCTATCTAAGAGCCCTAAGAGGCATATGGAGCTTTAGGGCTGAATCCAGCATAAAAACTTGGCTCTTCTCCATAGCCAGAAATGTTTGGTATGAATCACTAAGAAAAAATCCCATGGAGGAAAGTTTTGAAGGCTATCTATCTTATAGGCTGGAAGAAAACCTAGAAGACCAGGCCCTAAATAAGATATTAGCCCAGAGAATTATTCAGATTTTAGAGTCTGAAGACTCTAGAAGCAGAAAGGTATTTAGGCTTAAACTTCTGGGCTACTCTCACAGGGAAATAGGAGAAAAGCTAAATATATCTGAAAGTTCATCAAGGGTCATATACTATAGGGTCAGGGAAAAAACAAGGAATACCCTGGCCCAGGAAGGAGTGGAAGAAAATGATATCCTGTAAGGTAATAAGAGATTTAATTCCTCTGGTAAGAGATGGAGTAGCCACTAGGGAAAGTAAGGAGCTAGTGGAAGAGCACCTAAGGATCTGCAAAAGCTGCCAGGACTACTACCAAAAGCAGGAAGATCAGGAGGACTTTGATCAGGCAAGGGTAGTTAGAAAAATAAGGCTGGAAAGCTTAAGTTTTCTCAGTCTATTTATAGTTTTGGGAATACTTTTGGGAATCAGCCTTTCCAGTGGCAATGCCATATTCTACAATCTTTTAATAATGCCCTTTCTAGGTGGTCTAGCCTTCTATAACTTTGGCAAGAAATCCTTTAGACTACTAGGACTAGTTTTTATTCTGGCCTATCTAAGGGAAATACTAGACAGTATAGCCAGTGTGGGCCTTGAAAAATTACAGATATTTCAGCTCTGGAGCCTACCTATGGCCTACCTAATTTTTGTTTTCCTAGGAATAATAATAGCAGCCCTCTTAAAATTTGCCCTAGAGGAGGAAGAAGATGAATAATAAAGTAAAGAAGTTACTGGCAGGAGTTTTAGCCCTAGTAATGATGGGTTTTATAGTCTATCTCTACCTAGCTTTCAAGGGAAACCCTGTATCAAGGCTTATGGCAGACAGAGCCATAGAAGCCTATATAGAGGAGAACTACAAGGAGCTAGAGCCAAGAAAGTCTAAGACCAGCTATAATTTTAAGGACGGAAACTACACTAGTAGGCTGGAAACAGACTATATAGATGTCCACTTTTATATAGGATCAGACTCTTGGGGAAAAATAGTATACGACTCCTATGACAGTCAGGTTCTAGGAAAGATTAACAGTTACTCAAGACTTGAAAATCAGTATATGGAATTTATAGACAGGAAGATAAAAAGCTTTGAAAATCTAGAATTTGGCCTAGGCAGTCTAGTAGGAAGGGAAGAGGGAATAAAGAATCTAGACTTAAACAGAGAATACACTATAGGGGAAATAGGATTGGAAAAAACCCTAAGCCTCTATATATATGAAGAAAGAAGCCTAGACAGATTAGCCTATTGGCTAAAAAGAATAGATGAAACTTTCTCAAAAGATGAGCTGGATACAATAAGCCTGGTCCTAAAGTCAAGGGGGGAAGATCCAGAGGAAATCTGGCTAGACTCCTTTCCTAGGCAGCTCATAAATGAAGACTTGGAAAAAAACATAGAGCTACACTTGAAAAAAACTAGGGAGAGGGAAGATATCTTAGGAGAGGAGATGGAAAAAAATGAAAACAAGTCTAAGAAATAAGCCTGGATTTAAAAGGCTTATAGGTCTGGGCCTACTAGTTCTACCAATCCTAAGTCTAGGTTTAGTTCTACCTTATTTTATAATACTAGACAAGCCTGGGCCAGTAGGTCTAGTAAATCCCTATAATTTTCTCTGGTTGGGTTTTTATTCTATAATCCTAAACCTATGGGCCAATAGGAAAAGCTTACTGGTCAGCCTCCTTATAGTCTTAAATATAATTATAATAGTAGGATTTCTTTTCATATCCCTAATGGGAGGGATTCAGGGTCTTTTAAGCCTAGTAATAAAAATCCTCCTGCCATTTTTGCCAGGAAGTCTTATAAAAAGCCTAGTATTTAAAATTTTACCAGCAACTAAGTATCCTCTGGTATAGGAAAAAGAAGGACAGTTGAATTTTCAGCTGTCCTTCTTTTCTTCTATACACTTTTAATCCCTGCTAAAACATAAAAAAGGTGAAAATATTTTCATTTTTTAGGCCTATAAATGTAAAAACCTACATATTCATAGAAGGGGAAAAAATATAAACTATAGCCATAGTAGAAAATACTATTAATAAAGCTGTGAGTGGTTTGTTTATAGCTAGTTTTATAGCCATAGAAAAAAGGAGATGAGTAAAGTGTATAAGTCTAAGAGAATAATATGTCTTCTTATGGCAATAATCACCATTATAGGTAGTATGCCTATGGAGATTTTTGCTACTGAAGAAAAAACTGAAGACAAAGAAGATTCTCCTGACAGGGTAACTGTTGAAGAAATAGAAGACAGCATCTCAGATGACCTTAAGGTTACTATGGATGCTGAGTCAGGGGAAATAAGTATTTACGACTATCTCTTAAAGGGCTTGGATCATCTATTAAAATCTGACAAGGATGGTCTAATAGAAGCTTTAATAGCTAGTCTAAAAGAAGTAAGTTCTAGAAAGGGAAAAGCCAGTCTAGAAATTTTAGACAGAATAGAAAGTTCAGTTCTGGCAGCAGAAGAAGACTACAAGGAGATAATGACAGACAAGGCCTACAACACCATGACCTTCCTATTAGAACTTTTAAAAGTAGAAAAGAAAATAGGCCTGGAATCCCCAGATGAACTTTTGAGAGAAATTGAAGCTATCAAACAAGGAGGACCAAGGCAGCAGTTAAAAGATGTTGAAAGAGCTGATTTACAGGAAGTAATAGAGGACCTTAAGGTTAGAATAGAAGAAAAAAATGGAGAAGATCAAGAAGAAAAAGATGCAGAAGAAGAGAAAGATACAGAAAACAGGGTAAAAGAAGAGCTGGATAAATTTAAAGCTATAGTAGAGTCTGGAAAAACTCTAAGTATAGATAATCTTAAAAAGCTTGAAAAAATTATAGATAAGGGAGATTTGGCCAAGGAAGCTCACAGCTTAAGAAGTGCTGAATTCCTTAATTTTATTGAAAAAAATGAAAAAGAAGGCTTAAATTTAGCTGGTATGGACTATAGGTTATCCTATATAGTTGACAAGGAAAAATTAGAAAAATCTACAAACTTACTTTCTAGATTTATAGGCAAGAGAATGGAAGCTAAAAAGCTTGTAGAACTTGAAGACTTAAAGCTAGTAGCATCCATAATAGACAAGCTAGATGGGTCTTTAAAAACTGAATTTGAGAGTTTGGTCTTAGCAGATTTAGGCTTACTAGCTTATATGATCAAGGCAAAGGAAATTGACTATAAAAACTCTGGTTTTCAAGAAAAACTAGAGCTTCTATCTAAGGATAAACAGGAGGAAGGCAAGTCCCTTTTAGTTCAACCTCTAGGAGATGAAAATATAGATGCTGATTTAGATAAACTAGCTGAGGAACAGAAAAGTGGTATATTAAACTATTCCAGACTAGTTGAACTAGATAAGGTCATAGAAAAGTCAGGAAGTGAAGAAAATAAGACTAGATTCAATTCTATACTAAAGGAAGATTTGAATAAGGCTAGAAATAGTATTATACAAGATGGAAACCAAAAATCTAGTTATGTCAATTATTATGATAGAGCTAAGTTATTAAAGTCAACTAGCGAGATAAATCATTTCATGGATAGATTGGAAAGTGCTATTAGAAATATAACATCTAATTCAATGAGAACCAGTAGGTATGCTCAAACAACTTATGCTTTAGTATATTTTCAAACTGGTAGCAATGAACAAAATGGTGGATATACTACAATGGGGGATTATCAAAATGAAGTTAACAGTCCAACTGTAATTAATAGGGTAGATAACCTACTTCTTTCTAGGATAATTAATTTTCATAAAAATGCTAGTGGATTAGGTAGTGCTGGAGCAGCTCGTATAAACGCTATTATCTTTAGGCAAATTAATTTCATTGTAAATTGGGCTAAAGATCAGGCAAA
>JASLIL010000098.1 GCA_030152145.1 Tissierellales bacterium | reverse complement strand
GAAAACCTTATTAAACTAATTGAATATATAGGTGGGGAAGACCTTATAGTCCCTACTAGTGGCTATAAGAGTCTGAAAAAGCAGAGAGAAATCTATCTTATCTCCCTATTAAAACATGGTCATAAGTATACCAGAAGCTATGTGGCCCAAGAAGGTGAAAGTGAACATCACACTGGTCTGGCCATAGATCTAGGCCTAAATAAAACTAGGGAGGATGTAAAATCTTCATCTTTTAGGAATCATCCAATAACTCTTAGTTTCTTAAAGGAGATGACAGATTTTGGTTTTATCCTAAGATACCCAAAGGATAAGGAGTCCTATACTGGAATATCCTATGAGCCCTGGCACTTTAGGTATGTAGGCTACCCCCTTAGTAAATATCTTAGGGATAAAAACCTCTGTCTGGAAGAATACTATCTTATGAAAGAAGAAAGGATCTTAGTCAATGAATAGAAATAAGGGGCTAGATGGCTTTAGAATAATAGCTAGTCTTATGGTCATAGCTATCCATGTATTTCCATTTTCTAGCATTAATCCAGATCTGGATAAGCTCATAACTCTTGGTTTATTTAGGATTGCTGTCCCCTTCTTTTTTACTCTTACAGGATTTTTTCTTCTAGGCCCCTTGGAAGAAAAAAGAGTTTACCTAAGAGAGGAAGCCTATAGAAAAACCTTATTTAGTCTTTCTAAACTATATTTACTGGCAACTATTATCTACCTGCCCCTATCAATTTTAAATAAGACTATTTACCCTAGCATGGGCTTATTTGAATTTCTAGGACTAATTATTTTTGATGCTAGCTTTTATCATCTTTGGTACTTCCCTAGTATGATTCTAGGATTAATTATAGTTAATGGCCTCTTAAAGAAACTTGGCCTAAAAGTTACAGCCTTACTGGCCCTTGGCCTTTATATTATTGGGCTATTGGGAGATAGTTACTATAGTATTTTGGGGCATAGAATCAGCTTTTTTAAGTATATCTTTAGATTTTCAAGCTACACTAGAAATGGTCTTTTTTTTGCACCTATTTTCCTAGTTCTATCTATTTATATCTATAGATCCACTAGACCAGTTGGAAAAAAAGACTATATACTTATGACCCTTGGACTTATGGGAATCATGGCTGAAGCCTACCTAGTAAACATAGTCTACAGCCCTAGACACAATAGCATGTACATATGCTTGCCTATAACAATTTTCTTTTTATTTAGAATTCTTAAAAGTATGAAAATTGACCTTAGGTTAAAAAATGTAAGTAAGCTATCAACCATTGTCTACCTAGTCCACCCTATGGTCATATATGGCTACTATTTATTTGAAAAGTTGTTTTTTAAAATAGATAACTCCCTAGTAGAATATATTTTAGTATCCCTTATAAGTTTTATCCTAGCCTACATCCTTAAGGATCTAAAACCTAGAAAAAACAAATATCAGCCTTCCTTCTCCAGATCCACCAAGGAAGTAAATCTTGCCAATCTTAGGCACAATCTAAGGGAGATTAGAAGTATTTTAAATGAGGGGTCTCAAATCATGGCTGTAGTTAAGACCAATAGCTACGGCCATGGCATGGAGAGCATAAGGGAACTTTCCAAAAATGGAGTCAAGTATTTTTCTGTAGCTACCATAGATGAAGGCATAGCTATGAGAAAGGCAGGAATAGATGGTGAAATCTTGATTTTTGGCTATACAGCCCCTGACAGGATCGAAGACTTAATCTACTATGACCTAAGCCTTTCCATAATAGACTATGACTATGCCCTGGACTTAAACCACTTAAAACGAAGGATAAAATGCCAGATAAAAGTTGATACTGGTATGCATAGGTTGGGCATAGACTCTAGAGATAAGGATAAGATCTTAGACCTCTATAGACTTAAGTATTTGGATATTGAAGGAATCTATTCTCACCTTGGATCTTCTGACAGCCTAGACTTAGAATCTAAAAAGAGAACCAAGCTACAAATTGAAAGCTATGACCAGGTCCTTTCTTACCTAAGAAAAAACAATATAAACCCTGGCCTAAGCCACCTACAAAGTAGCTATGGCATATTAAACTATCATGAGCTAAACTATGATCTGGTAAGGGCTGGTGTTATCTTATTTGGCTGCAAAAGCTCCAAAGATGATATAAGTAAGCTTAAACCAGATTTAAAACCAGTCATGACCCTTAGGGCCTCCTTAATTCAAATAAAGGAAGTAGAAGCTCAAGAATATATAGGCTATGGCCTAAACTACAGGTCCAAAAAACCCCTTAAAATTGGTGTTCTATCTATAGGTTATGCTGACGGCCTAGCCAGATCCCTATCAAACTCAAACTTTAGCTTTAGCCACCAAGGTCAAGAAATAGGGATCATCGGTAATATATGTATGGACATGATAATAGTAGACCTAAGTAGGCTAGATAATATTAGGGTCGGAGATGATATTTCTATTATGGAATCTGCCGAAGACCTAGCTCAACCCCTAAAAACCCTTACAAATGAAGTTCTATCAAAGATTTCCCCTAGGAACATAGAGAAAATAATCTCATAATAAAGGGACAGGCAGATGCCTGTCCCTTGTGGTTTTTAGTAGGATATAATAACTCCGCCTTCATCTGCATAGGCTGAGGTTAGTCCGCTGGTTTCAAATACCAGGACTTCCTTAAAGTTATATTTTTCTTCTATTTCTAATTTTAAATCATTGGCTAGATCTTCTGCGTTGCAGTGAGATATGCCTAGGATTTTGTCTTCAAAATCATCTCCATCTTCCCCTATAGATTCTACCAGTCTCTTAAAGGCTCTTTTTTGCCCCCTTACCTTTTCTTTTAGGGCTATGGTTCCTTCGCTGGTAGCTTCCATTATAGGCTTTATGGATAGGGCTGAGGCTACTGTTGCCATAACCTTGTTTACCCTTCCATTTTTAACTAGGTTGTCAAATTTTTCAAGAATAAACATAGTCTTCATGCTTTCTATGTAGCTTTCTACATTTTTTACTATTTCCTCACAGCTCATATTCTTATCTATTAACTCTTTAATTTTTAAAGCTATCAGAGTTTCGCCTACTGATGCTGATAGGGAGTCAAATACATGAATAAATTTATCTGTAGTTTCCAAGACCATGTCCTTGGCTAAAACAGCATTGCTGTATGTACTACTTAGGGCTGATGTTATGGTTACTACAAATATATTATCTGCCTTTTCATACTCACTTATAAAGTCATTTGGTGAGGGACTTGAGGTCCTTACTGGATCTTTCGAATTCCTCATGGCCTTTAAAAATTCCTGTCGATCAAGATCTTCCCTGTCTATAAAGTGCTTGTCATCTATATCTATATTAAGAGCTACTATCCCCAGGTTTATTTCCTCCATTAGATCCTTTGTTGCTTCACAACTACTGTCTGCTACTATTCTATAATCCACTTTTACCACCTCGATTTGTCTACAATTACCTAAGCTAACTTCTCCTCTATAAAGTCTGCCAATTCCTTGGCTATGGCTTCGATATCTTCTCCACCCTTGGATTCTATCATTACTCTAACAAGGGGCTCTGTACCTGAAGGTCTTATTAGGACTCTTCCCTTTCCGTCAAATCTTTCTTCAACCCTATCTATGGCCTGGCTGATCTCTGGGTCTTCCATATAGCTGTGCTTAAACTCTTCTTTGACCCTAGCATTTACAAGTACCTGATCATAATCCTTCATTAAATGGTTTAATTCAGACATCTTCTTATTCTCTTCCTTCATAACTTCCATAAGCTGTAAGCCTGCTAATAGACCATCTCCTGTAGTGTTATGTTCCAAGAAAATCAAGTGGCCTGACTGTTCTCCACCTAGAAGGTAGTTTGCCTTTTTCATTTCCTCTATAACATACTTGTCCCCAACCCTAGTTCTAATAAGTCTTATGCCTTGGCTGTTTAAGTAATCATCTAGGCCCATATTACTCATAACAGTTGCTACAACTACCCTGTCCTTTAACTTGCCCTTGTCCTTTAAGTGACTGGCACATACTGCCATTATATGATCTCCATTCATTACCTTACCATTTTCATCTACTGCTATTAACCTGTCTGCGTCTCCATCAAAAGATAGCCCTATATCTAACTTTTCCCTTAGAACTAGGTTTTTTATCTCATCTATACAAGTAGAACCACATTCCCTATTTATATTCATTCCATCTGGCTTGTTGTGAATTACATGTACTTTGGCACCTAGCTCTTCCATGATTATAGGTGCTGCCTTGTAAACTGCTCCATTTCCACAGTCCAAACCTACCTTAAGGCCTTTAAAATCACAGTCTATAGTGGTTTTAAGATAGTCTATATACTGCCTATAGCCATCTTTGATTTCCTCTTTTGACCCTATTTGATTTCCTATTGGCCTTGATATCTTGTCCATTCCATCAAGTAGAAGGTCTTCTATTTCTTTTTCTATACTGTCTCCTAGCTTATAACCGTCACTGCCAAAAAACTTTATTCCATTGTATTCTGCTGGATTGTGTGATGCAGAAATAACTATACCACCTAAAGCATCCTCTCTTCTAGTTAGAAGTGAAACTGCTGGTGTTGGTACTACTCCCAGAGTAACTACATCTATACCTGCAGATGTTACTCCTGCTACCAGTGCTGCTTCTAGTAGGTCCTTAGAATGTCTTGTGTCTGATCCTATTAATATTCTGCCCTTTTCTCCTTTGGACAAAACATAGGCTCCTGCTCTTCCTATCCTAAAGGCTAGCTCGGGAGTTAAACTTTTGTTTGCAATACCTCTTACACCATCTGTCCCAAATAATCTTCCCATTTTGATGCCTCCTATATTTTTTTAATAATTTAATGATAGCACAAGGACTTTAATTTAACAATTATTTATTGGATAGCTGTCTAGGGCCAGGGCTTGTAGACTGGCTAAGTTGTTTAGGCTTTCATCTTCTAAAACCATCTCATATAGGTAGTTTAAAATTTCCCCTATAAGCTTGCCTTCCTTGTAACCTAGCCTTATAAGATCCTTTCCAGAAATTTTAAGCTGCCTTTCATTGTAGACCTGTCCCTCTTCTAAGATCTTATCTACCTCTATCTTTCTAGCCTCTATTCTTCTTATATCCTCATCTCTTCCATTGCTACAGCTAGTATCTGCTATTTGAAGCTCTAGTAGTTTATAAATATTTTCTTGACCTAGTTTTCTTATAAGCCTTTTTAAGCCCTTAGTTTTAAAGTCATCCTTGCTGTTCATGTGATAACTTATTAAAAGAGATACATCCTTTATTAGTTCTCTTGAAGTATTTAGGGACTTGAGTATGGATTTTGTCATTTCTACACTTTCATATTGGTGGCCGTAAAAATGTCCTACCCCCTCATCATCTAGGCTAAAGGTTTTTAACTTTCCTAGATCGTGAAATAGGCCTGCCAACCTTAGGCTAAGATCCTTACCCACCCTGTCCATTACACAAAGGCTGTGATTGTATAGGTCCAAACTGTGATTGGGGT
>JASLIL010000055.1 GCA_030152145.1 Tissierellales bacterium | reverse complement strand
AATTTCCAACTCCTTCAACTTCAATTCATGTTTAACTTCTTTTATCTCACGATTTACATTTATTAAATCTACAACTGTTGTGCCTGGATCTTTATTTGATTTCTCTAATCTATTTTTATCTTTAATGATTGCATCTCTTTTTAGATTCAAATAAAGTAGCTCATGTTTTAAGTAATCAATCCTCTTCATCTATCTTTACCCTCACGTATTTTCTACCTAAGTGACTTGTTTTTGGTGGCCTAGAAATTAGGGCATATATACTACATTTACTCTGATTGTATTTTTCAGATAGCTCATCTATTGAATCAGCAACATATAAAGGCAGTTCATATTCATCTGGAGTTACCGCCAGAAATAGTTTCATTTTTCTTCCACCTCTGCTTTGTTCCACAATTGGAGCAATATTTTTCTTTATCCATCACATGCTTTTGCATGTATCCTTGGACTTCTATTCCCACTCTATTTCCACATTTGCTACATAGGAATTGATTTCCTATTTTACTTGGATATGATTCTTTATTATTTTCCACTCGTCCCATATCCCCCTCTATCCTCATTACCTAAGTTTTCAACTTCTTCAAAGTTTACCTCTATCATTTTTTCTAGAGTGAACTGGCAAAGCCTGTCTCCTCTTTTGACTTCCACATCATCCAGGAAGAGGATCTGTACTCTCCACTCGTCTGAATCTCCATTATAATTATCATCGATTAAATCTACACTGTTGACTTGCATTGCTTTAAAGTTATTAAAAATGCTACTTCTAGGCCTTACATTGGCAAAGTATCCTTGAGGTAATTCCATGGCCACGCCAAGGCCAAAGGTTACGACATCCCCTTTGTAGAACGTTAATTTTTCTCCCATAATAAAAAACTCATTCAAATCACTTATTCGATATCCATTTGTATCTTTCTCGTTTTTCTTAGCCTTGTCTAGGTTAATATATTCACCTGCATATATTTGATAATCTAGGATAGCATCGGCATATAAGTCTATGCCGTTACCTCTTTCGTGCTTCTCTAACTTCCAGTTTCTGTCATCTCTTATATATTTTAATTTGATTTCTTGTCTCATATTAGTCCTCCTACAACCATCTTCTTATTCGAGCTCCATAACTATAAAGAATAAATAAAGTCATCACTACACAAATAATTATAAGAATTTTTAATATAATCTTTGATATAGTTTTGTCCTTACTTTCACAAGGGAACAGGTTGACCACTTTCTTAATCTCCTTAAATATCCACCCGGTTACCACCCAAAGCAATAAGGCATATATAGCACCTAATAATATTTCTAGCATCTCTCCTCCATCTTCGCCTATTCATCAAAGGTTAATTCCCCAACTCTTTCTAATTCCATATCAAGGTCATTTATATTTTTCTTCACTTGATCCATTTCAATTAAGGTCATAATACAGTAGTTGGCCATATCCATAAGAGTATCTTCAATGCTCTCATCTTTAACCAATGCCTCTTCACTCTTAATAAGATTTTCAAACCTATAGAACTTATCTCCCAATCTAATAGCTGAGGATACTAGTCCAAAGCTATTAAATGATTTTGTAAAACTATCTCCATAATCTTTATTTTTCTTTTCATAAATTTCGTTTAGATCATTACAAATCTCCCTATGCTTGCTTATTTTATCCATAGCCCCTCCTAGAATGGAATCCTATCATCAGTTTCAGCTGAATCCCAACCGTCAAATTCAAAGTCTGATTCAGTTGAGTTTCCAAACCCTTGACTGTTATTATTATTTTTCCAGTCAATAAATGTAACATTGGTTGCTACCACATCCGTTGTATATACTTTCTGGCCATTGTTCTCATATGATCCCGTATTAATTCTTCCTTGGATTCCTATCCTAGAGCCTTTACCAGCAAACTTACATAAGTTCTCAGCCATTGCTCCCCACACAACTATTCGTATAAAGTCTGCTGTGGGCTGTCCTTTGCCCTCAAGCTCTTGTTTTTTATCTTTACTTAATTGTTTATCAACTGCTAAAGTAAATCTTGCTACGGCTTGATTTGAGCCTTGTAAATATCTTAGCTCTGGGTCTCTTGTTAATCTTCCTATCAAACTTACATTATTCATCTATTTATTCTCCTCTTCTATATTCTCCACTAAACCTAAAGCCATCAATAACCCCTCGTGTTTGCCTTTTAGTACATCTTTGTCTTCATCGTCCACTAATGAATATATGGCAGCAATTCCTTTCAATTCATCCTTTATAGCTTTTATAACTTCTGGCTTAGTCATCTATGCTCTCCTTTTGTCAGTAGATCTATTATTTGATTTTTATAGTCTAGGTATTTCCCGTCAAACTGAAAAGTTACTACTTTATCATCAAAATATATATACTTTTTATCGTCTACAAATCTTATCTTTTTTATCTGTTTTAAGTTAATTAGGTCATCTCCGATTTTGTACCATTCCATATCTATTCTCCCTCCGTTAGCTTGATGACATGTAGGTATCCGACCTGGGCATAATCACTTTCTATTACGTCAGCAGCATGCCCTGCATACTTCTCTGCTGCTTCAATAGCTTTTTCGATAGAGGTATAATACACATTTCTTAGTAACCCTTCATATTCCACTTCTATTACAAACATCTCTTCATCGCTCCTTTATAAGTATTCCTTTGATATATTGACCATGCCTTCTATCCATTCTTTTAACCTTCCTAATTTCTTTATATTTTGGGTCGAATCATCCACGAACATAGGCTCACCGCTTTTACTTAGATTTAATTCTTCAATAATCACATCAATATAACTATCCCAATAGAGTTGTTCCATTATCATTCTCGCTCTGTTTACGCTTGAGAAATAATCATCTTCCTCATCGTCCGTTTCTAAAATATCACGTGCCATATCGCTTGCACTATCAAGCTCTATTAATGCTGAATCTATATTGTCATGCCTTGTCATCGCTCTAGAATATCCGGATAAATCCATCTGTTCTTCCTCCTTTTTCGTTCATCTAACTTCTTTAATCCAACTCGTTATTATAAAAATCATGAAATATATTACTAATTGTTTTTCTGTATTTGGTATTAGATAAGATACAGCTGTAGTTATAAAGCTAAATACAGCAACTATAAAGCTGGCATCTATTAGATCTTTGAACCATTTCTTCATAAATCTATCCTCTCAATCAATCCCGTTTCTATCTCAAGAATTGTTTTTTCTACATATCCTTTAGTCCTGGCTACTCTCTCAAAGTAGCTGATAGATTTAATAGGATTTACTTCAACTTTTTTTATAAAATTAACTCCCTCAATTGTTTTTGGCAGTTTGTCATCTTCCGTCTTTTTTAGGAATATTTTCATTATTCGTCCTCCGCCCATTCAATGCATTCATTTCCATTTTCATCCTTCCCAGACAACTTTATTTTATATCTGCTCATAAGTTTTCTAGCCTCTTCAAATAATAAGGCTAACCCTTCCATTGATAACATCTCTACTTCCACTGATGGTTTTAGCCCTAAGCTCATATTAACTTCCCCATGAATTATCTTATTAACATTTAGTATTTCTTGGATTTCGTTGAATACATCCTCCAGGTCAAATTCATTTTCTACCTGGGCATTAAATCTATATGTGTACTTTGGAGCCTTTTCAACCATTATTCTTCCAGGTCTATATTGCTCTTCAATTTCAAACGACCTTTTAGTTCTAGACCTCTCTTCATCTTGTTTAAGTTCTTGATTAC
>JASLIL010000040.1 GCA_030152145.1 Tissierellales bacterium | reverse complement strand
CTTCTATATAAAAAATGCCCTAGAAATCCATAAGATTCCTAGGGCTAGCTTCTTATTTTAAATCTCCTATGGATTATTTTGACTAAGCTAAACTTACTTTTCTTACCTACTATTATAGCATAGATGCTGGTCTAAAAAAGGGATGGCTTTAGAATGAAATATATGGATTATTTTATATATTCTATATATTTGATCTATTTAATTTAATATGCTAGTATCTATTTGTATATCTGATATAAGGAGGGTTTTATGAATACTTACTGGCAATTTATCAAACAAAGCTCTATGTCAAATCTTACATTTGATGATAATCTAGAACAGTTCTATAAATTGGGCATAGATGGCTTGATTAGAGAAAACATACAAAATTCTATGGATGCTAAGTTGAAGTCCTATGATGGACCTGTTGAATTTAATATTGAGACTGGGAAGCTTAGAAAGGAAGATATTCCTGGTATAGATGATATTTCACAACATATCCATTCTTTAAGGGCACAAAACCAATATGCTAAGGAGACCATTGAGAACATGATAAGGGCTTTGGAGAAAACAAGCATACCTTATATTTCTTTTGAAGATCATCACACCGAAGGCTTGAGTGGTGTTCCTAGTAGGGATAATTTAATTACTGATGGTACTTGGATGGCCTATGCCTATCACAAGGGTTACCACTATGTTAAGGAAAATGCTAGCTGTGAAAGTGTTAGGGGTGGGTCCCATGGTATAGGTAAGATTGCTTCCAATTCTGCTAGTGACTTGCATACTTTTTTCTTTGCTAACTGTGATCAATTTGGAAGGCAACATCTGGGTGGTGGGATAAATTTAATCGATCATATATATGATGACCAGCCTTATTCTGGAGTTGGATACTTTAGCAATATAGTGGAGGAGGAGCAACGAGATAATTATTTTCCTTTTGAGAATAATTTTCATGAAGTTTTTAAGAAAGATAGTCGTGGATTAAAGATAATTATCCCCTATCTTAGGAAGGGGTATATGGATATAGATAAAATTATTAGGAGTGTTTGCAATAACTTCTTTGTGTCTATTTTAGAAAATAAGCTGATTGTTACTGTTAATGGTGATCGTATTGATAAGGATAGTATTTCTTCTTTTATAGAGAATGAGTCTATCTATAGTCCAAACCCAGTGGATGATGAGGATTACTTTACTCCTATCTATCTAGATAGCTATAAAAACTACTATTTAACTTCTGATTTTATTGTTGAAGATAGAAATAAAAATCTCTATCCTTTCAAGTTATATTTTCAGTATAATGAGGATATAAAAGAAGGTAGGACTGCTATCATAAGGTCTATCGGGATGAAGATTGAGGATAGGAAGGTTAGGAACAATATTAAAAGACCTTATAATGCTATACTAATTCCTGAAAATGAGGATGGTGATAGGTTCCTAAAATCTTTAGAGAATGCTTCCCATACAAAACTTGAGTCCTCTCATTTTAGGGATAAATCTATGGAGATGAATGCTAAGAGATTTCTAAATAATATTGATTTCCTATTACATGAATTAATTAGGTCTAAGGCTAAGGATAGTAATACCAATGAGGAGACCTTGGATACAGAAGATATAATTTACTCTATTGAACATAGCTTTAAGAGGGAGGTGGGTAAACAATCTCAGTCTATTCGCTTAAATGTTGGTGATGATGATACTCCAAAGGTTATTGAAAAAATTAAGACTAGTAAATCTAAGGATAGCGTTGTTAATAAGCCTAAGCCTAAAAAGAAGATTATGGATAAGATTATTAGAGCTCTTGGTAAGAGAGATAATAAGAAGGATTTGGCTGTTAGAAATAGGTATACTGTTTCATCTAATATAGTTAATAGACTTAATATAGGTTCTAAGGAAATTTTAAATATTGATATTTCCAGAGTTAAGGGATATGTAAATGAGTCTGAGTGTGATCTATCTTTCTTTCAAATTGATGGGGAGGGCGTGGCTAGTAAGGATCCTTTTAAGCTTAGGAATCATGTCTATAGTATAAAGGATTTAAATAGTGGAAACGAACTTTCTATTGAAAATAATATTATAAAAGATATTAGCCTAGTTAATGGTGTTTTGAAATTAGAGCTGTCCTTAAAAAATAATTATAACAAGGCTTCTAAGTTTCTCTATAGTGTGGAGGTGTAAAAGATGATTTATTCAAGACCAAGCAACTTCTCTTATCCAATATTGACTAATACACAGACTGATTATAGGGATAATACTTTTCTTTTTGATGTTGATGTTAAGGATAATTCCTACAGCTATATCTTTGATATTGAATATGATTTGCAGTCAGATTTCTTAATGAAACAACTAGAGTCCCGTTCTGCTGAACTTATATTGGTTGTTCAGTCTATTGATAACCTTTTAATTAAAGTTGATTATGATAAGCCCTTTGCTGAGATTAGTAAAACTAGATTAAGCTTGAGTGAGAGCAGTAAATTACAATTATTTGTAAGATCTGTTGAGAGTATTGATTTCTCTACTAATAATGATCTCAATAGTTTTTATAACTCCTACAAAGATTCTATTATCGTAGATAGGTGGATGCTACTTGCCATATCTGAATTGATCTTGTTTACTGGTGAGAGGAAAAATCCATATACATTTTTTAAAAGATCTGTTAATAAAGATTTGGATTGTGAGTTTAAAATTGAGTTGGATTCCGACTTTATAAATCTTGTTTTTAAGAAGGAAGATTTTCAGCTATTAGATCTTCCCTATAACAGGGACTTAAATAACTCCTATATACGTTCTGGTTTAGAAAGAGCCTTAATATCTTTTATAAATAACAACTTAGAGGGAAATAATAGCCTGGAGGATGGTGTATTATTGGAAAATATAGAGCCTTCTAGTAATTTAGATTTTAAACTTCATAGTCTAATGTCTAGCAAGGGTATTGTTGAGCTTAATTTAGATAATATTGATAGGGTTATATCCTTGATTAGTGATAATTTAATAGAAAAAAATTGTAATGCTATAAGGAGATTGACAAATGAAAGTTAATTTATTAAATGCAGGTTATAAAAAAAATGCAGAGTTTTATGATAGTTTTCTTAGGGATAGTTTACGAGCTGATGGCTTTATTTCAGATAAAACAGTTTCCCTTCCAGATATGGATAATTTCCCTATTTATTTTGGTCATTATACGAAAAAAGACGACCCCCATACCCTCTTGGACCTTATTATTTTCTTCCAAGAAAATTTCATCCATCTGGATATGGATGTCTATATGAACGAGCTTATTTTGCATTCTTTGATAGTTACAAAAATGAGATCCTATATTCTAGATCTCTACCCTAAAATTTATGAGGGTCAAAATTATTTTGAAACTATAGTTACTAGAAGTTTTGATTGGGAAAACTATTTATATAAGGCCGCTATCATTGCTAAGTATGTTACTGAAAATGTTCCTGAAGATGAGCATCAAGAATACTTTCAACTTATTCTTAATAACCTTGATATTTTTAACTATATAATAAAAAGTAAGATTTTTAGAAATAGTGACTTTTTTATAAAGTTCTTTAACATAGTTAAAGAGAGAGATTTAAGTTCTGCCTTAAAGTCCCAGATTAAGAATAATAATAATCCTAAGTCCGACATAAGAGTAGGCAGAATGGTTATCCTAGAGTTTAGCAATGCCTACCCTGCTCTTTTATCACCTTTACTGCCTCAAGAAGAATTTAATATTCACTTTGAAAAATTTCTAAGTTATTACTACTAAATGTAGAACCTTTAGGACCTAAACTTGTAAATCCCCCTAGTTAGGGTATAGGTCCTAGAGGGGGTGTTATCTATGAAATTTGGGTTTAGGGTGCCTAGCTTAAAAAAATCTATAAAGGCCAGAACTACTTCCAAGTGGAAGAGACAGGCCAGGAAAGCTATTGATCCAACCTATGGGAAAAAGGGAATGGGACTTTTAAAGGATACTAAGAAGGCTGCCTATAATAAGGTCTACAAGAAGGTGACCATAGATCCTTTCAAGGCTTTTAAGAAGTGATCTTCTTGGGAAAGATGTGGAGTGGGTTTCAGATACAAAGACGGTTATAATAAAGTAGTTTTATGATTTTTTAAATTCAAAGACTCCCTTCATTTTTGAAAGGAGTCTTTTATAATTTTAATTATTCTCCCAGAAATATATTTGGTTCCAAAATTTCAGGAGATGGTGCTGGTTCTGGATTTATATCTGCATAAAATACATCTGGTGTATATTGGCCTGGTGATATTACATAGATATATCCATTTGCCTTAGACACTGCATAGTTTGAGTCGAACCAAGCTTCGTCATCAAGGTCTGCTATAACAAAGACAAAATAGTCGTCTCTTAGGCTTTTAACTGAAGACCCATAGTGTGAGTGTGGAGAGTATATTAGTTTAACATCCCCAGCATATTTTTCTAATTTTTGGTAGGCTTCCTTAAAGGAGACCTTTATGTGTTGTGATTTATCTAATGTTGCTATTTTTTTGCTAGGGTTCCATCCTACTTCATAGTCATTTAAGTAACCCATTAATCTTAGAGGTAGGTAGACTCTACCATCTACTAATTTTACTGGATTTTTAGGCCCTTCATGCTCTACTATATGCATTGGCAACTTGTTATAATAGCTATAGTCACCTTTGGTATTTAATACAATTTTATCTTTTCCTTGCTCGATTATGACTGCTTTCTTTTTATTGTCCCAACTTACCTTGGCTCCTCCACTTTCAAAGATGGCTCTTACAGGTACAAAGGTTCTTCCCTTTTCCAATATGCCCTTTTCACTTAGGGCCTTGCCGTCAATTTTTACCCCTACTTCTGATTTAGCTGCTAGACTTGTTCCTGTAAATATTAGTAGGAACATAAGGCTTAGCATAAGTACTTTTCTTGACTTTTTCATATTATCCCCCTATTTTTTATTTAAAACATATGACTATATAGGATATACCCCAAGATTCCAACAATAAGCCCAATGGGTTTTATGGGGAAGTTTCAGTATATTAGATTGTCGCGAAAAAATATGGAGCCTGGCCGTCAAATCCTAGCCAAAGCAGAATACGCTTTGGGGATTTTTGACATAGGACCTACAGTAGTTTTTGAAAGACATAAAAACTTGTTAGGTCTCTAAAGCCCTAACCCAAATCTTTGATTTGGCTAGTAGGTCTCATGTGAGAGTTCTCCAAGGTGTTTTTCCTTGGCTAAGAACTTACTGCCCTGTCCCCATTCGTTAAATGGCATTTTTATGGCATTTAACGGAAACTTCAATATGTAACTTTATCGCGAAAAAATATGGAGCCACAGAGGGCTCCTCTACCGAAATATAAACCTATTACACTTCTGCTCCGAAGATACATCTTTACAATACAAAAAGGAGATGAATAAAAAATATTCATCTCCTTTTATTAAAACATTTTTGATGGGCCTTCTAATACTTCCCAGCCACATTCTTCATATAATTCTCTGCATCTATCTACTGTCCATCCTCTTACTGTACTTCTTTCTGTGTCCCTTGGATTTGAGCCTACTTCTGCCCAAAGAAGATTGGCGCCGGCATTTACTCCTAGGGGATTTGGTTCATGAGTACAATTTCCCTTTATCTGTCTGCCTGTTGCTAGGGCTACTACAGCTACATTTTTGGCCATAGTTGCATAGTTTACCTGCCCATGTTTTGCTAGAATTGAGCTTTCTATCTGAGTTCTTCTCATAGCTCCTGAAAAAGCTGCGTCTAGATCTCTTGTTATCAAGGTTTTCTCTACTAGTTCTTCTATTGTGTGTTCTGGTCCTATAGGCTCTACACACATTCCTACTTTTAGTCCTGCTTCCTTAGCTGCTTTTATTGATTCTTTTCTTCTTTCTATTGATATGTTTGTAAACTCTCCTTCTCCCATTCTTATTGCATGGTAGACTGCTGTAAAGCCTACTTCCTTAAGCTTTTTAGCTTTTTCTAAATCAAAGTCATCTATGTTAGCTATTAGGGGTACATCTGTTTTCATAGCTTCTTTTACCGCTTGACTTATTTCTATGTATTTATTAAATGGCGTGCTGGCTGTTGACATTATATAGATTGCATTTGCTCCTGCTACTTCCATTGATAGTACGCCTTCTACTACTTCTTCTGTTTCCAAAACTTGCCTTTCTTTAAATACCTTGTTGCTGGCTGCAAAAGAGCAAAATTTACATTCTCTTGGACACTGGCCTACATCTATACCTATTTGTCCATGAATTTCTCCCTTGCCTTCTAGAAGTTCATAGGAAATTTTTCTTCCTGCTTGTTGTATTAGAAAAGATTCTTGACTGTGATCTTCTACTGAAAAGAGTCTTCCTATTTCTTCCTTGTTTAAGAGCTCTCCTCCTAGTGCTTTGTCTATTATTTCTTGTATGTGTTTGTCCATCTTAGACCTCCTAGTTTTTAATCTTAATTTTTAGAATATCATAGCCTAAGTTTTCTTTCTAATCAATTTTATCTATAGAATGTTTTAATCTATAAGTTTTATCAATGCTATCTTCTAAAAAACTCTCCCTGCCTTTTTAAAGCTGAGAGAGTTTTTCTTAAATTCCTTTATATAATCCATCATCATAATTTTTATTGTAAATAATTTCTAAATCTTCTATTCCATTTTCTTTCATTCTTTTTTCTATTTTCTGCTTATTTTTATTTCTTTCTATTGGGTTTAAGGTATGTTCTATGCCATCTACTACCTGGTCAAACATATGGAAGGGCATTCCCATTCCCATTTCACTTTCATCCCATTGAGCTAAAAGCCTGGTTCCTGCACATAACATTGATATGCTTATCCCATTTTTTTCAAAGGGATAGGAGGTGCATTCTTGGCATATTGCCTGCATACCTGCTAACTTTATATCCTTTAGTTGCCCATTGTGGTAGGCATATCCTTGAACCAACCTCATCATATTATAGGGTTGAGTTACTATAATCACTATATCGGGTTCTTCTTCAAAATCTGCTAAAGGCATTAGGGCTACACCATATATCTGATGTTGGCAATAGACCATGTCCTTGCTTACAGACCTTCCTATGCAGAGATTTTTATAGGTTCCTATTTCAACTCTACCCTTTCCTGAGTCATCTGCTGCTGTTACTTCTGCTAGACCTAAAGCCTTAGCTGCTGATATACAGGCGAAGTTTTCTACTCTGGCCTTTATTTTTTGACCATTCATGGCATTTCTTACCATGGTACAGTAGGCCATCTTTCCCTTTAATTCTTGGGCCTTACTAAAATTATCATATTCTTCCTTATCAAAAAGAAACTTTACTGCTGCTATATCTCTGTCTAAGTCAAGATAAGTATTTAACTTTAGAAGATTCTTTTTTACATTTTCCATCCCTATCACCTACTCAAATAAAACATATGTAAAGTCATATCTTTTATTGAATTTTTCCTTAAATTCATCTTTTCCTTGTTCTTCTAATATTGCCTTTACCCAGTCTGCATTTTCATCTTCTTTATCTACTATTAGACCTAGAGGAAAGTCTTGATTTGTTGGATCATCATATAGGTATTTTGTGTGATCGTAGCCTGCGTCCCTAACAGCATTTGCTCCTGAGATTATAGCATCAACGTCATCCATACTTCTTGTTGTTGCTGTTATTTCTGTTTCTAATATTTCTATATCTTTTATATTATCTTCTATATCGACTCTACTATAAAATTCTCCTGTTTTCTCTCCTAGTTTTAAAAAACCTAGTTCTTCAAGAATTCTTAAACTTCTATCCAAGTTAGCTGGATCTCCTGGTACTGCTATGGTTGCACCTACTGGTATTTCTTCTAAGCTATCATATTTTGCTGAATACATAGCATTTCTAAAGTAGTACATATATGGTTCTGGCATTACAAGTTCAGAGCCATTTTCTTTGTTAAATGTGTCTAGCCATACTTTATGATTTAAAATAACTCCATCTATACTTCCTTCTTTTAAAGCTGTTGCTGGTAGATGATTTCCGTCAAATACTACTGGTTCTATTTTATAGCCTTCTTCTTCTAAACCTTCTGCCAAGAAATTTACTATTGGTTCTGTTATTGACATACAGCCTATTTTTATTGTTTCTCCTTCTGCCTTTTCTGGGCTTTCTGCTTCCTTTACTGGTTTTTCCTTGCCACATCCTGATATTAGTAAGGATAGGCTAAGTACTAGTAGACCTAGTCTTATAAGTTTTAAATTTTTCTTCATCTTAATCCTCCTTAATTTTATATGCTTTTTTTATATAACCAATTTCCTATTAATTGGGCCATTTGGACCATTAAAAATAATATGAAAACTGATGTATACAGTACTGAATTATTAAAGCTTTGGTAACCGTAGTTTAAAGCTATGGCTCCTATTCCTCCACCGCCTACTGCTCCTGCTATGGTGCTGCCGGCTATAAAGTTTATGGTGGCCATTGTGCCTATGCTTATGATTCCTGGTACAGATTCCTTTACTATTACCCTTAGGATTATTTGTAGATCTGAAGCTCCAAAGGATTGGGCTGCTTCTATTAACTGAGGATCTACTGACTTATAGGTGTTCTCCAATGCCCTGGCTATAAAACAAGTTGCTGCTAGAGTTAAGGGTAGTATAACTGCCTTTTCACCTACTGTAGTTCCTATTATCTTTCTGGTTATAGGTGATACTGCTACTATTAGTATGAGTATTGGGAAGGATCTTACTGTGTTTACCAGGAAGTCTAGGCCTTTGTATGTTCTCTTTTTAGGATTTAATCCTGTTGGAGAGTGTAGGGTCAGTAGGATTGATAAAGCAAAACCTAGAATCATACCAAAAAACACTGTCATCCCTACTATCTTCAAGGTTGCCAAAACTGATGGTGCTATTATCTTAGTGAAAAATTTCCACCATTCCTGAAAGAATTCTGATTTTAACATTTCATCACCCCTATCCTATTTTCTTCCAAAGTAAATTTTCTTTATCTAGGTAGTTTGCTACTCTTTGGTAGTTTTCTTCCTCTATGTTTATTATGAGAGATCCTAGCTGACTGCCTCCATACATCTCCATATCTCCTGCTAGGATAAGACAGTTTATGTCTAGATCTCTTGAGAGCTTACTTACTATTGGTAGCTTGCCATTTTCTTTTGTAAAGAAGATTTCAAGAGTACTTCCTTCCCTTGGTAGTATTAGATCTGAGCTACCCATTAAATTTTGCAGGGCCTTAGGTCTCTCTCTAAATATGTCTTCTACTCTACCTTGACTGGCTACTACTCCTGATTCTAAGATTGAGATTTCATCACATATGCTTCTGAGTACTGACATCTGATGAGTTACCACTACTAAGGTAATTCCAAGTTCCTTGTTTATACTGTCTAGTAGCTCTATAGTTGATTGGGCTGTCTTTGGATCCAAGGCTGAAGTTGCTTCATCACATAGGAGTATTTCTGGGCTTAAGCTTAGGGCCCTGGCTATGGCTACTCTCTGTTTTTGTCCTCCTGACAGCTCATTAGGTCTTGCTAGAATTTTTTCTGGAAGCTCTACAAGGTCTAGAAGTTCTTTTACCTTTTTATCTATGTAATTACTGTTATATTTCCAGCATCTAAGAGGCAGTGCTATATTGTCATATACATTTAATCTGTTTAAGAGGGAGAAGTGTTGAAAAATCATGCCTATATTTTTTCTAAGATTTCTTAATTCTTCCTTGTTTAAATTCTTTACTTCTACATCTTTTACTTTTAAACTGCCACTATTGTAATCTTCTAGTCCATTTATGCATCTTAAGAGCGTGGACTTTCCTGTTCCACTTCGACCTATTAGACCATACTTGGAGCCTTTTTCTATATTTAAATTTATACCTTTTAGTACTTCTGTTTGCCCATAGGATTTATGTAAATTATCTATATTTATCATTTTTTCACTCCTATACTATAAGTAAGATTTTCTTAGATTTTTAGGCTTTTTTCCCCTTTTTCTCACTTTTTCTCTATATTCCTTAATAGCAATATTTACCATAACCCATTATATATCTGTCTTCTCCACTAGTCTAATAGATTGTATGTATAGTTTTCATAAGTGTATAAATTTTATCTATTCATAAAATCATTTGATAATATATATTTATAACATCTTATATTTATAGAATTTTTCTATAACTAACCGGGCTAGTCATAGACTAAGGGCTTGAAATATAAGTGATTTAATCAATCTATATAAGTGAATTATTATAAATTGAGTTTTTTCATGTTTTAAGAAAAAATATTTCAAACAATGAAATATAAAAGTTCTAATTGATTGCTTTATGCCATAAAACCTCTTCTATCGAAAGATACAATATCCTACTTATCAGCTTCGAAGATACAACCTTCTTGGTAGCGGAGGCATTGAAGCCCTAACCCAAATCTTTGATTTGGCTAGTAGGTCTCATGTGAGAGTTCTCCAAGGTGTTTTTCCTTGGCTAAGAACTTACCGCCCTGTCGCCA
>JASLIL010000118.1 GCA_030152145.1 Tissierellales bacterium | reverse complement strand
ATGAAAATAGTAATGGATTATTAAGGGAGTTTTACCCTAAAAAGACAGATTTAGCTTTAGTTGATGAGGAAGATTTAATAGAGTCCTTAAGAAAAATAAATGCTAGACCAATAAAATGTCTAGCATTTGATACAGCTTTTGAAAGATTTTTACACGAACTTAATTGTTTAGATTAAGTGTCGCACTATTTATTGCAATTCAGCATATAAAAAGAGTAGGCAGAACCTACTCTATGCTGTCTCTTAATTTTTTCACTATCATTACAAAGCTTACTCCCAGTATTATATGGGCTATACCTCCTAAACCAGATATGCTCATATCCAAGGCCCTTGACAGATCTAGCTCTAGTACTTCTGTAATACCTCTTACAAGAAGCATTATAGCTGTAAATAAAAGACCTAGGGAGTAGCCATTATAAAGTCTTTCAAATTTACAGTCAAAATCTATTTGAAAAACCTTTATAGCTATTGCCAATATAAGGCTAAAGAAAACTCCTAAAACTAAAATATGGGGATGGATACCCTTTAGTCTAGTTTGTCCCATAAAGCCATTTAATTTTGTAAACTCCCTGTAAAAAACTCCTGCAATTAGGCCCAGGAAAAGAAAACCATAGGCCCTGTTCATAATTTTTTTCATCCTAATCACCTCTTAAATTAAATATAGTATTCCATTTGAATCTATTTTAAAAAGCTCAGAAATCTCCAACTCATAGGGCAATTTATTGTTCCTTCCATGACTAAGATCAAGTAGCCCCAGATCTCCTAGGTAGTCATAGGCCCTGTCTACTGGAAGCCTATCCTTAAACTGATCCTTTAGCTCTCTTGAACAAAGCTGATCAAAGGAGCCTAGGCCTATATTTTCCTTTACTACAACTATTAATTCATACCTGTAGTCACAACCTGTTCTTTTTAATCTTTTAAAACCTCTATCCAGAAGGGCTGATCTTACGAAATGAGGGGTTAGCTTATAGTCAACATTTGTTATTCTTCTATTTATTTCATCCATAACCTGCTTGTTAAGGCCTAAATAGTCCCTGCCCTTCATAAGATTTAGCACGATTGTCTCTAGTCTGTCGGCAATATCTTTGCTTAAATTAAAATCTTCCGTTTTTATCAGACAATCTACGGAAAGCTCCCTTAAGATATCACTTTCTATCATATTGCTGATATGAAGACCTACCATACCTATCTTATAGCCCATATCATAAAGATAGTTTTGAAGCTTAAGCCTTTCTATAACTCCATCAGTATTTCTGATTACCATATCTGATATGGTTTTTACCCTAGAATCTTCAAAGTAAATTAGGTTGGTATGTCCCTTAACCTTTGGATTCAAAGACTTTACTATATTGGCTATTGTACTATACTCCAATATATCATTTCGCCTTATAAATTCCATACCAATAGGATTTTTCTTTAATTTATTGTATAAAACATATGCTGTAGTGTAACCATCCTTCATAAGATCATAGCTAGTCTTTAAAAGAACCTCCCTTTCACTACCCTTAAATAATTTGTCTACCTTGCCTATATACCTACTATCTATTGACACTAGCTCTTCACATTTAGCTAAAGTATTTTCTATGTTTTCCCTGCTCCAACCCAGTTCCTCATTTACCCTATCTTTTTTAACCTTAATTCCACTTTGCCTATCTACATAATTTATAAGAATTTTTTCCTTGCTAATATGAGTTTCTTCTCCCAAAGGTTTTATAGATAGAGTATTTCCTTGGCCTATCTCGTATTGTTCACTAAAGTTATATTTAATTAAAGAGTAGAGGTAGATCTTATTATCTATACCTGATTGTAAGCAATCCTTCTTAAACTTTTCAAAGATTAGTTCTGTATTTATTATACTATGGCTATAGAAATAATCATCTATAAAGTCCTTAATCTTATTTAGTAGATAGACATCATTGTTTAGATAATTTATGTGGCAGTAAGTTTTACTTTCACAAAGCAAGATATCATCATCCCTATCTAGAACTGCTCTTATATTTCTTTCATCCTTTGAAATTCTCTGATTAAAGACCTCGTATATATAGTCCTCCAATATATACTTTGAGTCCTCATCTATACGGATGGGCTTCCTTATATAGTCTCTGAAAACTATGGCTACCATATCAGAGTAGTTCAATTTTCCCTTTGATATATAGTCGCCATAGGGTTTAAATTCATAGTATCTTATTACCTTTAAAAGCTCTTCACTTTCTATCTCCTCATCTAACTCCATATAGAGAAAGCTTTCCAGTTCCTCTATATAGAAATAAACCCTCTCATAGTTAGGCCAATCCAGAACCAACTTATCTAGACGCTCTATAGTATTACTTATATTATAGAAATACGCCCTGTCTAGTTGAGGCATGTAGTAGACTTCTTCCAGATGATTATTTCTAATGAAACTTATTAAGAACTTATAGGGTTTTTCAAGAATCATGTCCAGTTCTTCCAGTCTAAAGTAATCTGGATTTTCAAACTTAAGCTTTAGTGTATTAAAAATCTTATTGTCCAGTAAGACCCTATTTATCCTATTTAGGATATTTTTTTCAATCTGCCTTACTCTTTCACGACTTAAATCAAGAGTGTCCCCTATTTCCTGTAGGGTCCTGTCTTCCACTAGCCTTGAATTAATAATAAAAAGATCCCTTTCTTCTAATTCTGCCAAGCTTAATTCAAGAAGAACGTTTATGTCCTTAAGGTCTTTTAATTTTTTCAAGAGGGAGAAAAGTTTTATTTTGTCACTCTCCTCCAAATCCTTGTCAAAATCCATATAGATTAAATCTTCAAACCTACATTCCTTGGTCATTTCTCCAAGGGATAGATAACCTAAAACCCTATTTATTTTTTCATCTCCATAATATTCTATTATGTCTACAAAGGAATCAATATTAAATGATTTTATCTGATCAATAACAAAGCTATCCAAACGATTTATAAAATCATTAAACTTCTTTTCACCAATTCCTTTTTTATTTTTTATGTTTAAGATATCCCTGTCGCTTATATCATTCATAGTTACTATATTATTTTCCTCAAAGTATTCTAGTATTAGGGCGTATTTTCCCTCCCTAAAAACTTGGCTTAAATCAATTTCTTTTAGAATAAACTCATAGGATGATTTCTTAGTATCTATATCATAAATATTTTCTTCCATTATACCTTCTATAAATACACCTGCTAGATTATCACCTATTAACATATCTCTATAATTATAGTAGATTTTAAATATCTTTTCTGCATACTCTAGCTTTTTTCTACCTATGCCATAATAACCTTTCATAGACTTAAAGTCCTCAACGAATACATTTTCAACTAATTCTATCTTATTATTTACAAAATATCTCTTAACAGCACGAGACTTGCCTGTGAAAAATAAATCTGATAATTTTATGTGATAAAAAGCTCTATATATATTTAATCTATACCTATTATCACTTATTGACTGGGCTATAAGTTCCTCCTTTATAGCATTGTAAACTAGATAGATAAGTTTTATGTCTTCCTTTACATTGTCTCTTATATAGCTACCCTTTAAAAGTAGATCCAAGTCTACTCCAGTCAATTGCTCTACATATACTAATTTTTCATCCTCCAATAATTTAAGTAGACCCTTATGTCTTGTCTTATTCAATAGATTTTTAATTTTAATGCTTTCTATTTTAATATAATCATTTTCCCTTATGTTTAAGATATACTTTAAAAGGTCCAGCCTTCTTTCAACAGGAGACTCAAAACTATCTATAGATTTTTCTAACAGAAAAATATTTACTATCCCCTTTTCCTCTGCCTTATCTATAAAATCCCGGAATTCCCTTTCATAGTATATATGCTGTAAGCTTGCCAACTCATCTATATCTCCTTCATTTAAAGGATGAGATACTGCCATAATTACATTTCTTAAAAAAAGCAAACGCTTATATACTATATGTATATCTTGCTCATGAAGTTTAAAATATCCTTCTAGATCTTTTGAACTAATATTTTTTACATACTTTATATCCATAGAATTAAAGTATTCTACTAGATTTGAGAACTCATTTTCATAAAACAAGTGTCTAATCTTAAGTTTGTCTATTCTATAATCAAACCTTTCCAGAAAATCTTCCAATTCTTCAATAAATGCATATAACTCTCCACTGCTTATATTTGAGGTATCTAAGTTTATAAAAGTACTTTCTATATCTTTCATTTACATCCTCCTAAGCTAAAGCATTAAATATCTATTTATACTAATTATATCCTATGGCAACTTAGTCTACAAGAAAGTTAAGAAAAGCTTAAGATAGTCTAAATATAAGAAAAATCTTCTTATTTATTAAATAAGAAGATTTTTACTATACATATATACCCATTTTTCTTTAAAATAAAATTAATTATATATAGACTTTAAGTCCTTGCTATTAACCCTTATTACATTAGGTTTGTTGTAGATAGCAAATATATTTTTTATATAGTTACTTTGATCCAGTTGAAGCTCTAGGCCAGCTACCAAGTAATGAGCTAAAAGATATCTATCCAGGCCATAGGGATCATCCTCATCCATTAAAAGACTAAGATCATCAGCTGATAAAAGACAAGAGTAATCTCCCAGCCCCACTAGATATAGTCCATCTATACTTTCAATCTTATATGGGCTAAGTTCTGGAAACTCCTTATTTAGATCATCTATAACATAATCTAAAAACTCCTCTTCGTCTAAACCATCCATATTCATCAATCTAATTAAATATTCTTTTTCCAAAAGATAACCTCCATTACTAAATACTTTAAACTATATTATAAATTATCACATGTAAAATACTTAGTCAAATTAATCTAAATCCTCTTGAAAGGCCTGATCCCAGTCCTTTTCCTTAAATCCTACCAGGACCCTTCCTTCATCTACATATATAGGCCTCTTAACCAGCATACCATCTTCTGCCAGAAGCTCTAGTTTTTCCTCTAGGGTCATTGTAGGTAGTTTATCCTTTAGTTTTCTCTCCCTGTAAACCATACCGCTGGTATTGAAAAACTTTTTAATATCCAGGCCACTTTTCTCTACCCAAAGCTTTAATTCGTCATAGCTAGGCCTATCTTCCTTAATATCCCTAGAGTCATAACTTATAGATTTTTGGTCTAAATAGTCACTAGCCTTTTTACAGGTACTACACTTTTTATAACATAAAAACAATCCCATAATCATCCTCCTAACTATCTTATTGTTGGTACATCCAACTCTGTCACCTTATCTATTCTATCCTTATACTTATTGTCCTCTCTTAACTGGAATATAAAATCTTCATACTCCCCCTTCTTATAGTCTATTACCCCCACTATATCCAAGTATCTTTCGCCATCTAAAAAATCATCTACCTTGGCTTTGTATAGAAGTTTATAGTCTCCATCAACCATATCTATAACATATCTATAGTCATAGTAATCCTTCTGAGGAATAAATGCTCCTGAGGACTTATAAAAGCCCTTATTTATAAGTTCATCCCTATGCTGATCTGAAAGAAGCAACTTGTAGTAGACCTTGGCTTCATGGGACATTAGGGTGGCCTTGAAGTTATCATAGAAGAAAAATTTCAAATCAAATCCATCCAGGTCCTTAGACTCTATAGATAGCTTGCCGTCCTTGTCGACTAATTCTATTAGCTTGTTGTAGGCTGACTCTACCTTTGAAGATTGAGAGGCCAATATTTCAAAGACTCCATCCTTGAAAAAGTCTCCTGTCATCAATCTTAGGTCCTCTGTATTATCTATGGTTTCCCTGTAGATCTCCCTACCTGTTTCTATGTCATTTATTAGAATTTCCTGATTTTCCTCATTTCTCAAGACCATAACTGCTTCAAAATTAGTCTTGTCTGTAAAACTTCCTATATAAATATCCCTTAAGCTATCTCCTGTTTCTTCTAGGGCCATGGTATAGGCCTCTAAAAATATAGGCTTGTCTGACCATTTTTCCTCTATTAGGTCTACCAGCTCCCTGGCCATGTGATATTCACCATGATGTATGTAATAATCTAGAACTATGTCTACATTGGACTTTACCACGGATATGTCTGGAACATTAACTATTTCCAATAAACCATCTTCTCCATAGACCTCATTATAGGACAGGGCATATCTTAACTTTAGATCTTCCCCCTCTATATGGTCCTCATATTGGTCAAAAACCCTTAGAATCCTTTCATGTTCCCCTCTATTTCTATAGATCTTGAAAAGATCTAGATAGGTATTCTGGTCCTCCTTGTCCTCTTCTAGGATTTCTAAAGCTAGACTCTCAGCCTTAGAGTAATCCCCTTTATCTATATACTTATCTAAAAGTTCTTTTTTGTAGTTCAAGCTATCTTCTAAATTTTCTATAGCCTCTTCTAGAACCCCTATACTTTCCTCTTCCTGGCCCAACTTCTCATATATGGCCTTCTCCTTTTTATAAAGCGATTCATTCTTACTGTCCTTAGCCCTAAATCTATGGATAAGAGATATAGCCTTGTCGTATTCCTCCCTGTTTACATAAAATTGAACCAGGGCCCCCCTCTCTTTATCCCCAACACAAGCTGTCAAACTAAATAAAAGTAATACTATAATTCCCAAGCTAAAGTATTTTTTCATATCCTATTTATTCTCCATTTCATTTTCTTCTAGAGCCAATCTAAGAGGTTCATCTTCTATTCCATTGGCCCTGTAACCCTCCATGATACTATCTATATACTCAT
>JASLIL010000085.1 GCA_030152145.1 Tissierellales bacterium | reverse complement strand
AATTTCTAGGTTATAACTTGGAGCAGAAATTTTCCTTATATAATCCTTCTCCTTTTTAGATATATACTTGTAATTATCTTTATTTCCTATAGAGTAAAAAACTGATCCGTTTTCAAAGGATAATCTTTCACTTGTAATTTTATAGTTTCCCCTTAATCCCTTAATCTTATAATTTAGCTTGTATTTGTGATCACTTAGATTTTTATAGTCACATTGCCTTGCATAGAGATGGTCTAGAAATAAATTACCATAAACTACTATTAAAAGTTCATCCTTATACCTGGTAACCAAGTATCCATCTCCCCTGTGGAGTATTCCACCCCTAAGCTTAGATAGGAGTATTATGGACCAATAGACTGGTGTATAAAAACCTAGGTCATCTAGAACCCTAGGGTAGTAGTAGCCTTTTTCCTCCCTGCTGTCCTTGACCATATAGTCTGTTACAAAATCTACCTCTCCACTAAGGAGGAAGGTGCTGTTTAACATTAGTTGGACCATAAATAGGTCCCTGTACTTAAGGTCTATCTTGCTAATATCTATATGCCTGTAAAGGCCCCTTATATAGATTTTCTCAACTGGAACCTTAAGTTCCTCCTTTATACCTTTTACAGTTCTCATCATGGCTCTCTCATAATTCTGCATCTTGTCTAATTCCTCAAGAGATCCTATTCTTAAAGTCTCCTTGTGCCTATAGTTTAAGGAATAGATGCTGGGCATAATATCCGATACATTATAAAGCTTCCTATGAACCTTCTTCAGGGTCTCTACCTCATGAAATGTCAGATTTCCTAATTCAAAGCCCCACTTATAGTCCTGATTACCAAAGATTTCTTCCAGATATCTATGTTTCTCTCTAATATAGTTCCTGTATTTAAGCATAGATAGGTCATCATCTAGGTAATTGTTTACATCTCTTATATCAAAAATATAGGAAAACTCCCTCATACCACTGGAACCTACAGAGTCTTCAAGGTATTCTAATAATTTCTTATATTGGAGTAAATTTTCCTCCAAGTGAGGGTCCTCCAAACTAAGACTATCTATTTCAAGGCTTACCACTCCAACTATATCATTTTCCAGGCATGTATTTAAAAATAGTGATATAAAATTAGGATCCCTTTCCTGGTCTAAATCAGCAAAATAAAAACTATCTGTACTTTCGTTATACTTAAACCTTAAGGCAACCTCATTTATATCTACTTCTGAAGCTATATTATCCATTATAGTTGAATGATCGTTTCCTATAGAACTTAAGTTTCTCATAATCAACCAGGACTTGAAAAGCTTTTTTTTAGGATAATCAAGAGATAGGTCCAACTCATACTCATCCTTTAGGTCCAGTTTAAACTTCTCTAAAAAGCCTTTGTAGGAAAGCTGACCTGAAAGATTGATAAAACTTTCTAGCTTGGATTTAAACCTAAATCCCCCGTCCATATCTATATAGGCCCTCCTATATTCTGATGGCGTAAGGCCCAGATACTTATCAAATAATCTATTTAAAGACCTACTGGAATTAAAGGCTACTAAGCTAGATATTTCCTCCAAACCCTTGTCAGTAAAAAGTAGGCCATAGCAGGCATGACAAAGCTTAAACTGCTGAACATATTCAGTAAATTTAATACCACAAACTTCATTGAAAATTTTTGATATATAGGAAGAACTGAGATGGATTCTGTCCTCCAGATCTGTTAGACTTAGTTTTTCTAAATTATTTTCAAAAACCAAATCCTCTATCATCTCTATTGAGGAAAACTTATCATCAAGTCCTGTTAAGGAAAATTCATCGTTTATATAGTTTTCTCCCAAATGTCTTACCAGGTCCTCCAGCTCTCTACACTCTCTTTTCAAATAAGATCTTTCCAAGGAGTTCTTATAAACCAAAGAAAGTAGGTAGGGAAAATCACCTTTAAGTCTATGTAAATCTATATAATTTTCAAACCTTAAACACCTATAGTTGTCACCATAAGCTTTAAAAGCTTCTAAAGGTAAATTTAATATTATACATAAATTTTCCTCTGTTTCAGCATATATAAACCTAGTCTCAAACCTGTTAAATATAAAGAGTTCACCTTCTTCGACTAAGCTATCTCTCTCATATATTTTTATTCTTATAGCTCCTTCTAGGACATAGACTATTTGAACTCCTGGAGTATCATCATAATAAAGCCCCTTTACTTCCCTTGTATATATAGAATATGGATTATTTCTATAACAGTTTACTATGTCTTTTAAAACCTTCAAAATACCACCTCTTGCAATTTAATAAAAATCAATAAATATAACTACTTATACTATAAGCAGTTATATTTAAAGCGTAAATTCTAATATAGGCATTTCTTATATTTTCTTAAACTTTTTTAATATTATATTAAAAGGTGAGTAGTAAATACTATCCTTAAAATCTTCCCTTATTTCTCTAACCTCTAGATTATAATTAGGCATAGATATTTTTTTAATATGATCTTTCTCTCTTCTAGATATAAACTTATAATTTTTAGAGTCTCCAATATGATAAAATATAGATCCATTTTCATAAGAAAGAA
>JASLIL010000019.1 GCA_030152145.1 Tissierellales bacterium | reverse complement strand
ACTGGAAAGAAAGACAAAATCTGGAGGAGACAGACTAGAACAGGCAGGCCTAGACTTTCACCAGGAAGTTTACAAGGGCTACAAAAGTTTAATAGAAAGCTACCCTGAAAACATAGTCATAATAGATGCTTCAAAGAAAGTGGAAGAAGTATACAGGGAAACTATAAAGGCCATAGAGAAAGTTATAAAAAAAGAGGAGGAATAATTATGAAACTTATAATAGCAGTAGTTCAGGACCAAGATGCACCAAGCCTAGTTGACGAGTTAACAGACAACGACTTCAGAGTAACCAAGCTAGCATCATCAGGAGGATTCCTAAAGTCAGGAAACACCACCCTATTTACAGGAGTAGAAGATGACCAGGTAGACAAGGCAATTAAGATAATAGAAGACAACTGTAAAACCAGAGAAATAACCACCTCCCTACTAAGTGTTACAATGCCAGGAGACACCTATATACCATATCCTTTAGATGTAACAGTAGGAGGGGCAACACTTTTCATATTAGACGTAGAGAGATTTGTTAAAATTTAGGAGGTAGAAGATGAAGTTAGTATTGGCAATAGTTCATGACGAATACGTAAGTAAGGTAACAAAGAGCCTAACAGACAATGACTTTAGAATTACAAAACTTGCTTCTACAGGAGGATTTTTAAAATCAGGAAACACCACTCTCCTAATGGGTGTAGAAGAAGATAGAATAGAAAAAGTCATAGAAGTTATAAAAAGTAAGTGTGAAGATGTGAAATTCGGCAAGCACCCAAAAGAAGAACAGGAAGTAGAAGTGGGTGGAGCAACTTTATTTATAATGGATATGAATCAATTCAATAAAATGTAGTTGGAGGATCATATGTCAAAAGATAAACTAATAGGCCATGAAAATATAGTAGAGGGCCTAAAGCAGAGTATAGTCAACAATAGAATATCTCACAGCTACTTATTTCAGGGAGAAGAGTCTATTGGCAAAAAAAAGCTAGCGCTTTTATTTGCAAAGACTCTTCTTTGTAAAAGTGGAGGCCTAGAGGCCTGTAATAAATGTATATCCTGCAAGAAGTTTGACAGTCAAAATCATCCAGATTTTTGGCTAGTAGAGGCTGAAAAGAACATAATAAGGAAGGAAAAGGTAGACCAGGTAATAAAATCTGTAAACACCTATCCCCTAGAGTCAAATAGGAAGATTATCATAATAGACTCTAGCCACAAGATGGGTATAGAGTCACAAAATGCCCTCTTAAAAACTCTAGAAGAGCCACCAAGCTACATGAACATAATCCTTATAACAGAGGAGAAGGAGCAGATTCTACCAACCATCCTATCCCGCTGCCAGATAATAAAGTTTAATCCAGTGGCCCTAAAGCTAGTGGAAGAATTTATAGTGGAAAACTATCCAGAGGAAGCCGACAAGGCCAGCTTTATCTCAAACTTTACCAGAGGCAGCATAGGAAAAACCATAAGGCTAATGGAATCTGAAGATTTCTTCCAAAAAAGAGACAGGCTACTGGAAATCATAAACCGTCTATTAACTAAAAGAGAAGCAGCAGAAGCCTTCTCAGCCTTTGAATTCTTCAAAGAAGAAAAGGAAGAAGTAGAAGAACTTCTAGATATGATGATCTACTGGTTCAGAGACCTTTACATCTACAAGGAACTAGGACAATCAGCCCTAATAGTAAACCAAGATAAATATTCCTACCTATCTAGTCAAAGTTTTTTAAGTTTTTCTAAGATTAATGATATAATAGAAAACATACAGGAGACTAAAAAAAGTTTCCAGTACAATGTCAATTACCAACTGGGAATTGAAGCCATGCTTTTAAAAATGCAGGAGGTATAAAATAGATGATTACAGTAGTAGGAGTGAGATTTAAACACGCAGGAAAAATCTATTATTTTGACCCTGACAGTTTAGATATAAAACAAGATGACTTTGTCATAGTGGAAACAGCCCGCGGCCTTGAATTTGGCCAAGTAGTCATAGGACCAAGGGACCTAGGCCTAGACCAAATAATCCAACCTCTTAAAAAGGTAATAAGAATAGCTACTGAAGAGGACATAGAAAAGGATAGGGAAAACAAGGCCATGGCAGAAAGGGCCTTCCACATATGCGAAGAGGAAATAGAAAAACACAAACTGGAAATGAGGCTAATAGAATGTGAATACACCTTTGACAACAACAAGGTAATATTCTATTTTACAGCTGAAGGAAGAATAGACTTTAGGGACTTAGTAAAGGATCTAGCAGCAATCTTTAGAACCAGAATAGAACTAAGACAAATAGGAGTAAGAGACCAGGCCAAAATGGTAGGAGGCCTAGGACCATGTGGCAGAGAAACCTGCTGCTCTAGCTTTCTAGGAGACTTTGAACCAGTCAGCATAAAAATGGCCAAGGATCAAAACCTATCCTTAAACCCCACTAAGATTTCAGGCCTATGTGGACGACTAATGTGTTGCTTAAATTATGAAAATGGAGTCTATGAGGAATTAAATGGCAGAATGCCAGCCATAGGCACCAGGGTCATGACAGAAGAAGGTCCTGGAGTCATAGAAGATATCTATACCCTACTGGAAACAGCAAAGGTAAGGGTAAAGCTAGAAGATGACACAGAAGATATATTTGCCTTCCATATAGATGACTTAAAGTACCAAAAGTCCTGTCCCAAGAAAGACAAGGGCTGTGGAGCTTGCAAGGGAAAAAAATCAGAAAAGACCAGTATAGAAAAAGATAATACTGACCATAAATAGGTATATATAGGGAAAGTCTAGTAAGTTTAGTATTACTTTTAGACTTTTCTTATAAAAGTCCTTTAAAAATATGAAAATATTTGTTAGAATAAGAGTAGAAAGTGGTGGGAGGTGAATTATATAATGGCATATAAAATTAATGATGAGTGTATCTCATGTGGAGCTTGTGAAGCTGAGTGTCCAGTTAGCGCTATAAGTGCAGGAGACGATAAATACATAATTGATGCAGACGCATGTATTGATTGTGGAGCATGTGCTAATGTTTGCCCAGTAGATGCACCTCAACCAGAATAGGATTAATCGTAAACTAAAGTGCACCTCAAATGTTTAACCATTTGAAGGTGCATTTTTTATAATAAAAAGGAGCACAAGATGGAAAGAATAGACACAGTACCAAAAACCAACTTAAAAATCATACAAGACAAGGAAAAATTCTCCTACGGTATAGACGCTGTCCTTCTAGCAGACTTTGCCTATATAAGGAAGAAGGACAAGGTAGTAGATCTAGGAACAGGCAACGGAATAATCCCCCTAATCCTAGCAGGAGCCTATGGACCACAGAAAATATACGGAGTGGAAATTCAAGAAGAAGTAGCTAAAATGGCAAGAAGGTCAGTCAGTCTCAACAAGCTAGAAGATAAGATAGAAATTCTAAACATAGACCTTAAAAACCTAGAAGAAGATCTAGAAGAAGACTCAGTAGATAAAATACTCTCCAATCCACCCTACATGAAAATAGGACAAGGCTTCACCAATCCTAACCAAGCCCTATCCATAGCAAGACACGAAGTCCACTGCACCATAGAAGACATAATGGAAAAGGCAAACTACCTCCTAAAGCAAAATGGCAGACTCTACTTGATTCACAGACCCAACAGACTAGTAGATATATTTTGCCTAGGAAGAAAGCATAAAATGGAAGCCAAAAGAATCAGGCTCATCCACCCAAAAGAAGGCAGGGAAGCCAATCTTGTCCTAGTAGAACTATCAAAGCTAGGGAAAGAAGAGCTAAGAGTAGAAAAACCCCTCTATGTATATGGAGAAGACGGAAATTACACAGAAGAAATACTAGAGATTTACAGGAAGGAGTCATAAAATGTCAGGAAAACTATACATTTGTCCAACACCCATAGGAAATTTAGGAGACATAAGCTTAAGAACAATAGAAACCTTTAAGGAAGTAGACTATATAGCAGCAGAAGACACAAGACACAGCGGTCAACTCCTAAAGCATCTAGGAATAAACAAACCCTTTATCTCCTACCATGAACACAACAAAAAATCAAAAGGTCAGGACCTTCTAGCACTCCTAAAATCCGGAAAGAACCTAGCCCTAGTCTCAGACGCTGGTATGCCAGGAATCTCCGACCCAGGTCAGGACATGGTAAGACTCTGCATAGAAGAAGACATAGAAGTAACAGTACTACCAGGACCATCAGCCTTTGTAAACGCCTTAGTCTTGTCAGGACTAGACACAAACAGATTCACCTTTATAGGATTTTTACCCTCAAAATCTTCAGATAGAAAAAAAGAGCTTAAAGAAATTAAGCCCCTAAAAGAAACCCTAATAATCTACGAATCACCTCACAGAATTCTAGACAGTCTAAAAGACATAGAAGAGGTTCTAGGAAATAGGAATATATCTATCTCCAGAGAGCTAACCAAGCTCTACGAAGAAACCCTAAGAGGTCAAGTCTCTGATCTTATAGAACACTTCAACAAAAATAAAGCCAAAGGAGAATTTGTCATAATCCTAGAAGGCAATCTTGATGAAACAGATATATACACTAACCTATCGATAGTAGAACACTTGGAATATTTAATAGAAAATGGTTATAGTAAGAAAGATGCTGTAAAAAAGATAGCAGAAGATAGGGACATACCTAAGAACCTAGTCTATAAAGAAAGTTTAAATATGTAACCCCGTCTCAACAGACGGGCCTAGCCTAGCCATTTTTAATTTCGCTACGGCAAGCAGGGCAGATATTTTTCCCCTTGAAGGTCTCAACACCCTCTACTTCACCGCAAAATATACATGATGGAGCATACTTTTTAAGAATAACCAAATCTCCATCAACAAAGATCTCCAAGGAATCCTTAATATCTATACCAAGATTCCTTCTAAGCTCAATAGGTATAACAACCCTACCCAGCTCATCAACTTTTCTAACAATTCCTGTCGACTTCATAGTTCCTCCCCCTAATAAAAAATAAGTATTATAATACATTACTATAAATACCCTAAGAATAGAATATCTATCAAATAACAGGTAAAATATACAAAGAATGTGTGACATTGGAAGAAAAGGAGGCAAAAGATGTTTACTGAAAACTTAAGTTTAAAAAAAGACATTTTAAAAATAAACCAGCTCCTCTCAAAAAAGTATCAAAAGGTCTTAAATCTAGAAAAAGCTGAACTAAAAAACTTTATAAATGAGGAAATAGGAATCTTAAAAACAGGACAGGAGCTAGGGGAAAAAGAACTAGAAAAAATTGGAAAACAAGGAGGTATCCTAGCAGTAGACGGATCCAACAACAAGATAGGAGGAGACTACCCCCACTATATAGAACTCTATAAAGCCCTAGGAAAATCAACCAATAAAAGGGAAGAAGTAGAAGTAACAGACTACTACACCCCTCTCTATAGTCAAAAAGAGGAAAATCTCCTAGAATTAGAAATAGACAGGGAAGCCATAAGAAAGCACAAACTAGCCAAGGTGGAAATACAGGCGGCCCTAGAAGGAATAGAAAAGCTAAAACCTAAGATAATTCTAATGGACGGCTCCTTAATTCGCTACCATATCCTAGCCAAGGAAGACTGGGAAGAATTAAGACAGACCTGCCAAGAAAAAAATATAATCCTCCTAGGCATAATAGAAGACATAAAAACCAAGATTATAGGTGAAAGTCTAATAGATAGAAAAGAACTCCAAATAGAAGACATTTTCTACGACAGAGAACTACTCTTTGGACTCCTAGACTACGGTCAATACTTTCGAGTCAGAAGAGACAAAACCAAAAAAAGCAGGCAGGGCATAGACTCAGTCTTCCTAAGATCCTCCAATGAACCATCAGTTATAGGAATAGACATGCTAGACCACCAACTAGATAAGCTAGAAAAAGTCATAGGTCTAATCCTAAGCCTAACATCTAAAAACAGCAGAGGCATACCCCTCTGGCTAGACATAGTAGACAGCCAGGTAAGAATAAGCAATGAAATGGCAGAAAGCCTACTAAGAAGCTACCTAGACCAAGATATATTTCAAATGTTTTTCAGACCAGAAAGAGAAAAAAGAACACTATAGGAGGTAATAGAAATGAAAGTAGTAGGAATAACCACCCAGCAAGAAGTATATATAGGAAGCAACAGGAGAAATTTTAGAATAAATGAATTTTTAATAATAGAAGACAGAGCCCAAGGAGATCTAATAGGGGAAGTAGTAGAAGCTCAAACCTACAACAGATACATTCCCCTAAGCCTCAAAGGTGAACTAGCAGACTCTAAGGTCCTAGACTCCCTAAGAGCCATAGGCTACCAGGTAGACGATGAAACAATCTATATAGCCAAGCTAAGGCTCTTAAATGAAGCCCAGTACCCAGTAGAAACAGGATCTGACGTAAGAATACCAGAATTCTCAGAAGTCAAAAAGTTATTTATAAACTCCAGGCCAGAAGAAGGTCTAGTCCTTGGAGTAATAAAAAATACAGATCCAGTAGCCCCAGGCATGGATAAAAATTTGAAAAACCTAGTCTACACCCTAGAAGAAGGTAAACTAAAAGCCCAAAAGGACATACCCTACATCTACAATATAAGAAGCATGCACCAATACCCTCACATAGGCGTATTTGGAGGTTCAGGCTCCGGTAAATCCTTTGGACTGAGGGTTCTTCTAGAAGAGCTTATGAAGCTAGGAATTCCCAGCCTAGTCCTAGACCCTCACTTTGAAATGGACTTTTCCACTCAAAATGAGGCTACAGGAAATCATAACTACGACAGTAAATTTAAATGCCTACAAGTAGGCTTTGACATAGGAGTAAAATTTGAAGATCTAAGCAGAAGAGACCTACAAATCCTTCTAGAATCCTCAGCAGACCTAACAGACTCTATGATCAACGCAGTAGACATACTCTACAAGTCAAAAGACAGCTACATGAGTTTTCAAAACAGACTAGAAAATCTTCTAAAAGCCCAAGAACTAGGATCTCAAAAAGCCATAGAAGGGAAAATAGAAGAAGCCAAAGATGACCTAGAAAGAAAGCAATGGCAAATCCGCCTAAGTCTCTACGAGAAATATGCCAACACCTGTCCCCACGCATCAGTAAGAGGAATACTTTGGAGACTAAACAGACTAAATAATGAAGGGATCTTCAGCAAGGATATAAGCCCCATAGAAGAAGGCCTAAAGCTAGGGAAGCTAGTAGTAATCCAGGGAAGCACCAGGATTCTACAAGTATTCTCCACCTACCTTCTAAACAATCTCTACTATAAAAGACGTGAATACAGAGACGCCCTATACAGAAAGGCCTCAGCAGACTATTTCCCGCCTTTTATTGTAGTAACTGATGAAGCCCATAACTTTGCACCAAAAGGCTTTGAAACACCATCTAAGGGCATTTTAAAGGAGATTTCCCAGGAGGGAAGAAAGTATGGTACCTTTTTAATCCTAGCCACCCAAAGACCCACCCTCCTAGACGAAACCATAACAGCCCAACTAAACACAAAGTTTATTTTTAGAACAGTAAGGGCATCAGACATACAAACAATAAAGGAAGAAACAGACATAAAAGAAGAAGAAGCCAGAAGACTACCCTATCTAAGGACAGGAGACGTCTTTATATCAGAAGCTCTAATGGGAAGAACCATATTTTCAAGAATAAGGGCAGCCCACACAGACAGCCCTCACACAGAAAATCCCTTTGACGAGCTCTTTGAAAAAGCCCAGGAAGAAGATCAGGACCTATACAGGATAGTAGAAGAAAACCTACCAATCCTAGACCTTCTAACCAGCCTTCAAAACATAGAAAAGCAAGAAGGAAAAACCTTCAGCCAAGAAGAATTCAAGGAAATCCTAGAACATCTAGCAGACAAGGGAAAAATAGGCAAGAAAAAAACACCCTTCGGTGTTCAGTATATAAAAATAGATTAGAAGAGTTTTATCGAAGCCAATAAGTAGGGTATTGTATCTTTTATGGTTTCAACTCTCCAGTCAGCTATGGAGTTTCCTATATGTTTAATGTAGGGGCTTAGGTCCACCTAAGCCCCTAATATCAAAGTAAAGCATTTATTATATAAGAGTTCCTCCGAAGCAGACGTGATATAAACTTTATATTTTGGTAACGGAGGGGTTGAAGCCCTAACCCAAAACTTTGATTTGGCTAGTAGGTCTCATGTGAGAGTTCTCCAAGGTGTTCTTCCTTGGCTAAGAACTTACCGCCCATGCCTCCATATATATCATAATAAAGTATCAATTTAAACTCTTTTACTCCGAAGCAGAAACGTATAAACTTTATCTTTAAAATCTTTGCATTTAACTTTACACTTTAAACTCTAAACTTTAAACTGCCTCCAACTCCGAAGCAGAAACGTATTAAGCTTATCTCCTCCAAAGGAAAGCCCAGGCTTTCCATAATATATATCGATAAAGTAATGAACTGCAATTTTCGTTAAAAACCATAAAAAGGCTTTTTAACGTATGGAGCCACAGAGGGCTCCGCTACTAAGAGCTCCTCCACTCCGAAGCCGATAAGTAGGTTATTTTATCTTTTACGGTTTCGTACTTAACTATCAACTATCCATTATCAACTCTCAATTGTTTTTCACTCCGAAGCAGAAACGTATTAATCTTATCTTCTCTAAAGGAAAGCTGGGGCTTTCCATAATGTATATCCATAGATTAAGGAACTGGAGATTTCGTTAAAGGCCACAAAAGGCCCTTTAACGCGGACCGAGCTGGAGCTCCGTCCCTACGATAGGCCTTGTTTCTTCGGAGCCAATAAGTAGGGTATTTTATCTTTTAAATATATCAGTTCACCAATATGTTACGGAACCTACACTCGCTTCGCGTAGGGGCTTAGGTCCACCTAAGCCCGCAAGATCAAAGTAAAGCATATGTTATAGAAGAGTTCCTTCGAAGTAGAAACGTATGAACCTTATCTTCTCTAAAGGAAAGCCAAAGCTTTCCATAATATATATCCATAAAGTAATGAACTGCAATTTTCGTTAAAAACCATAAAAGGCTTTTTAACGCGGACAAGGCAGGAGCCATGTCCCTACGATAGGCTCTTTTTCTTCGGAGCAGGTAAGCGGGAGATTCTACATTTCAAATGTATCAACCTACCAATATGTTATGGAGTATATACTTGCATAGTGTAGTCGAAGCCCTAACACAGCTTATGTATTTTATAAGCTGATGTAGGTCTTGTGCAACCAATTTCCAAAGAGACTATGGTCTTAGTCGATTTGTAGAAATTGTCTGCTGGCTTAGGTCCACCTAAGCCCGCAAGATCAAAGTAAAGCATATGTTATAGAAGAGTTCCTTCGAAGTAGAAACGCATTAATCTTATCTCCTCCAAAGGAAAGCACAGGCTTTCCATAATATATATCGACAAGGTAATGAACTGCAATTTTCGTTAAAAACCATAAAAAGGCTTTTTAACGCGGACCGAGCTGGAGCTCCGTCCCTACGATAGGCTCTTTTGCTTCGGAGCCAATAAGTAGGGTATTTTATATTTCGGATCTATGCATTTATCTTTTGGTAGAGGAGACGTTGAAGCCCTAACCCAAATCTTTGATTTGGCAAGTAGGTCTCATGTGAGAGTTCTCCAAGGTATTTTTCCTTGGATAAGAACTTACCGCCTGCGCCTCCATAAATGCCATAATAAAGTATAAATCGAAACTTTTTCACTCCGAAGTAGAAACGCATTAACCTTATCTCCTCCAAAGGAAAGCCAAAGCTTTCCATAATATATATCGATAAAGTAATGAACTGAAACTTTCGTTAAAAACCATAAAAAGGCTTTTTAACGCGGACCGAGCTGGAGCTCCGTCCCTACGATAGGCTCTTTTGCTTCGGAGCC
>JASLIL010000062.1 GCA_030152145.1 Tissierellales bacterium | reverse complement strand
TTATCTAAAGCTTAACCTATTTCAAGCTTTAGATATTATATCTAATAGGACTTATTCCTTTGGACATAGGTTAAATTTTATAATAAAAGATCCCCTCTCTAATCCTAAACTTAAAATATAAAAACTCTACTAAGATTAGTCTTTTAGGACTCTTTAAGGCCTTTACAAGTATACAAAAGGTGTACTAGAGACTTCTTTTCAGGATGTTTTTGATTTATTTTTCTCATTCTCTAAAACACTTCCCTTTAAATCTAATTATTTAAATATTATTTTATAGGCAGACAATTAGGCTACAAGTCTTTAAAACAAGCGAGTTTGTTAGTTTATTTTCAATCCTGAACTCTAGGCCCTAGTACTCCTTTTCATACTTAAGGCTTGAAATATTTTTTCTGCCATGATATACTGATTTCATATTAATTTCATATGGTGAATGATAGTTGTATGGAAATATGCTATATAATTTCAGCATAACCGAAGGAGCAAACGATAAGATCTTACTCGATTTATCGTGAAACTTTCAGGTCGGATACAGCAACTTGACACAACCCTGGAGAGTTTTTGTAAAAACATCGAAGAAGCAATCCAGTCTATACTGGGGAAACTTTCAGGTACCAGGACAGGGGTAGAGTAGCTTATTTTTCTATGGCTATTTTACCTCTGTTTTTGTATGGAATTTTTAGTTTATACTACGGAGGGATTTTATGATAACCATTTTTAAAGGGATAGGACTATTACTACTGACATTAGTCTTTTTCTCACTATTTAGTTTAAAGGCTCCTAAAGGAGATAAAGCTATGTCAGGTCTTGCCGGAGCGGCAATAGCAAGTTTTCTAGTTGAAGCTATACATAAGTATATTAGTGGAGACTTCTTAAACATTGCGTTTTTAAGTGAAGTTGGTAACTCAGCTGGTAGTCTAGCAGGTACTGCATCTGCTTCTTTAGTTGCTATTAGCATGGGAGCAAATCCTGTTTTTGCCTTAGTAGGTGGGGTGGCACTTTCAGGTATAGGAATTCTACCAGGATTTTTAGCTGGTTATGTTATAGGTATTTTAGCTCCTATAATAGAAAAGAAACTTCCTGAAGGGCTAAACATTGTTTTTGGTGCCCTTTTAATTGCACCACTAGCAAGATTCATAGGTGTTATCACTACACCAGTAGTAGATGCAACTCTTCTAACTGTAGGTGGAGCTGTTACTGCAGCTGCAAACCAATCACCTATTGTAATGGGTTTCCTACTAGGCGGAATGATGAAGGTTATATGTACTTCACCACTTAGCTCTATGTCTGTTACAGCTATGCTAGGACTTAGAGGTTTGGCTATGGGTATAGCATCTGTTGCCAGTTTTGGTGGTGCTTTCACTAACGGAGTTGTTTTTAAAAGAATGGGAATTGGTGAAAAAAGTAATATTATAGGAGTTATGTTAGAGCCACTAACACAGGCTCATATAATAACTAAAAACCCTGTGCCTATTTTCTTCTCAGATTTTATTGGAGGAGGTCTAGCAGGTATAGTTGCTGCTAAGTTCAATATCATTAATAATGCACCAGGTACAGCTGCACCAATACCAGGATTTTTAGCTCCATTTGGATTTAATCCACCTTTAAGGGTATTGCTAGTTATGTTCCTAGCTGCTATATGTGGTATAGTTGGTGGTTATATCGGAACCAGCATCATAATTATGATCAAGGGTAAAAAAGGTCTTGTACAGGAATCTGTTCAAGCTGAAAGTAGCCCAGTAGAAAATTAAGCTAATCTGCCCCTATATGGGGCTTTTTTATTGCCTTATAACATAAAAAATACTCTAGAATATTCTAGAGTATTTTTTATGTTGAGCAAATCTATAAGCCGTGTTCTGTTATCGATGATCATCTATCTAGACCCATTGTTACCAATGGATTCATGCGACCTACCATTAGAAAAGTAGCAGGCTACTACTTTTTTGTTTTCTTTTTGGTCTTGCTCCAGATGGGGTTTACATAGCCAAATAGTCACCTATTTGCTGGTGAGCTCTTACCTCACCTTTCCACCCTTACCTACAAAAGCAGGCGGTATCTCTCTGTTGCACTATCCTTAAGGTTACCCTCACTGGACGTTATCCAGCATCTTGCCTTGTGGAGCACGGACTTTCCTCATGTTGTCACACACGCGATCATCCGACTTACTCAACTATATAAGTATAGCATAAGACTAGTAATTATTCAATTTATTTATAGAGGATTCTATTGCAGTTTTCGCAATTAATAATCTCTTCTCCATCTAGCTTATTGATTATATATACAGGTAAAATTATATTACAGCCAGTACATTTCTTATCCACTACCTGGGCCATAAAATCCCTTCTTCTCTTAGAAAGAAAGTCATACTGTTTTTTTATGGGCTCTTCCAAGGACCCATAGATTTCTTCTCTTTCCAAGATTAGATTTTCTAATTCTTCCTTTAAGCTTCTTTTCTTCTCATCTATTCCCTCTCTAGTTAATCTGTATCTAGAAGACTCCAGTTCCAAGCATTCTTCAACCTTAAGCAACTCTTCTTTTAGGATTTCTAACTTCTCATCCTCTATCAAGTAGCTATTCTCCAACTTATCCAAACTAAGGGATAAGCTATCCTCCTCCCTGCTTAAGGCCTCTAACTCCTTAATATCTACAGTATCTCCACTATAGAGTTTTTCAGTAAGGGTCTTCTTATTAAAGTTAAGATCCCTCAATTCATTTTCATACTTCCTAAGACTTTCCTTGGTTATAGCCAAGTTTTTTTCTAGTTCCTCCCTCTCCCTAGTAAGAAACTCTATCTTATCCTTTATTTTTCCAGCTTCCTCATCATGACCTAATAGCTCTAAAACTTCTTTTGACTTATGAATCTTTAAATCACAATCTTCTATTTTTATTAAAAGATTTAAATTCTCCATAAAACAACCTCCAATATTAGTATATATGATAATCTGGGCTACTTTTTAATAGGACTTCAAGATCCAAACCATTAAATTCTTCTAATATATAGTCCTTAAGTCTAGGTAATATTATTTTTTCAGTATGAAAGTGACCTGCATCAACTAAAACCAAGCCTAGGGACTCAGCTAATTGTCCATCATGATACTTTATATCTCCAGTTATATAGATATCAGCAGCTTTTTCATAGGCATCATATATAAATGAAGCTCCACTTCCTCCTGCAACTGCAACTCTTTTTATATCTCTACTTAGAGAGTCATTTCCAAACACCTTAAGATAGTCTACATCCAATTGTTTCTTTATAAAATCTAGATAGTCCCTTGAAGTCATAGGCTCAATATTTCCAACCCTTCCATATCCATAGCTGTCAGCAATATTCTCCAAGCCATACATTTCAAAATCCTCCAGGGAAAACTCCTTGATTAAATTTAAAAGCTCAAGCTTGTGGCCAACCACTCTTAACTGCCCACTGGATCTAGTATATTTAAGTTCCTTTTCTTTTATATAATCTAAATATCGGTCTCTTTCATAGATAATTAAAGCATAGCTATTTTCACTAAGAGTCTCACTAAGTATTTCTACTTGGGAAAGTCCTAGTAAACTAGCTAGGACATCATTTACTCCACCAACTGCCTGATCCAAATTAGTATGGGCATTGTAGACTACAAGGTCATTTTTAATTATATCTATGATCATGCTACCCTTTTCATCCACATCAGTAACCTGATCTAGGGCCTTAAATATAAAGGGATGATGGTTTATTATCATATCAAAATCATTGTCTAAGGCATGGTCTAAAACCCGCCTATCTAAGTCAAGGGAAAGTAGGATCTTCTTAACTTCTGTATCCCCATGGCCCACCTGAAAACCTGTCTTATCCCAGCTATCCTTTAACTTAGGAGGTGCTAACCTATCTAAATAATCCATAATAGCACTAGCCTTCAATTTTATTCAATACCTCCTTGTAAAAATTAATCCTTCTACTTAAATAATCTTTCTTTTCTAAAACCCTATCTCCATCCAAATCCCTTATGCTGTCTAAGATTGACCTGTCATAATCTATCTTATGATTTAGATACTCCTCTAGTAAGGGATCTTTCTTCTCTATTAGCTTCTTACCTATATCAAAAAAATCTCTATCTTCTTGAAAGGTTTTTCCTCTTTCAGCTACAATAATTTCATAAAATTGATTTTTTTCCTTAACTAGTTTCTCATCAACTATTACAAAGTCATTGTCTCTTAAATACTCTCTAAGCTCTGCTGTAGCAGTATTGCCTTGTAGTATAAACCTAAGAACACTATCAGTAACAGATCTATTGGCTTCTAGTATATCCCTAATAAGGACTCCACCCATACCTGCTATAATAAGAGTATCAATCTCAAAAGGTCTTATAAGCTCAAGACCATCTCCCAACCTATTGTCTATTCTGTCCTCCAAATTTAAATACCTGACACTATCTATAGATTTCTGAAGAGAATCCCTGCTAATATCTGCTGCTATAACCTTTTTAGCAATCTCATTCTCCACCAAATAAATAGGAATGTAACCATGATCTGTTCCTATGTCTGCTACTATGGAACCCTTCTCTACAAAATCTGCTATAGTCTTTAATCTATCTGATAAAATCATAAATCTTCCTCCAATAAAAAGATTCGCAAAAAAGCGAACCTATTCTAAAAAATCTTTTAACTTTTTACTTCTATTAGGGTGTCTAAGTTTTCTTAGAGAACTTGCCTCTATCTGTCTAATTCTCTCACGAGTTACATTAAACTCCCTTCCTATTTCCTCCAAGGTTTTGGTTTCATTATCATCAAGTCCAAATCTCATTCTCAAGACCTGTTCCTCCCTAGAACTTAAGGTATTTAATACCGTATCTAGCTCCTCCTGTAAAACAGAAGATATAGTTGCATCTAGGGGCATAATTGTCTGACTATCCTCTATGAAGTCTCCCAAATCACTGTCCTCTTCCTCACCAACAGGGCTCTCTAAGGATATAGGTTCCTCTGCAATCTTCAATATTTCATTTACCTTGTCTACAGTTATCCCCAGCTCTTCCGCGATCTCTTCTGGCTTTGGATTCCTGCCTAAATCCTGAATCAACTGTCTTTCTACACGCTTTAATTTATTGATTCTCTCCACCATATGAACTGGAACCCTAATAGTTCTTCCCTGATCTGATATAGCACGGGTTATGGACTGCCTAATCCACCAAGTTGCATAGGTACTAAACTTAAAGCCCTTGGTATAGTCAAATTTCTCTACAGCCTTCATAAGACCAAGGTTTCCTTCCTGGATTAAATCCAAAAATGACAAGCCTCTTCCCACATACTTTTTAGCTATACTTACTACCAACCTTAGGTTTGCTTCTGCCAATTCATCCTTGGCACTTTTATCCCCAGCCTCAATCCTCTTAGCCAAAGCTTTCTCTTCCTCACTTGTCAGAAGGGGAATACTGCCTATTTCCTTTAGGTACATTCTCACAGGATCACTAGAAGACGTAGTTTTATACAAGGCCTTAGGCTGGGTCTTATCATCCTCATCCTCATCTTCACTATCTTTTTCATCTTCCTTATCTACCACTTTAATTTCCTTCTTCTCTAAGTACTCATAAACTTCTTCTTCCCTATCCTCATATTCTGAAAGAAATTTATCCAAAGACTCCTGCTCTATATACCCCTTTTCTTTTCCCTCTGTTATAAGTTTTAAAAACAACTCATCATATGTCATAACTATCCCCCTCCAAAACATTAATTCTTAAGTCTTTTATCGACTTCAATTAGTTCCAGACAAAGTTCAGACACTAATCTGAAATCATTTGACTCCTCAGCAAGCTTTATATCCTTAGAAATCCTTT
>JASLIL010000046.1 GCA_030152145.1 Tissierellales bacterium | reverse complement strand
GGTTTTTCAAATAAACTTCTTACATCTGAAGACTCCACTATCTGTCCTGCATACATAACATAGACCCAGTCACAAGTTTCTGCTACTACAGCTAGATCATGGGTTATTAGAAGAATAGATGTTTGATTTTCATCTCTTAATCTTTTCATAAGCTTTAATATCTGCCCTTGAATAGTTACATCTAGGGCTGTTGTTGGCTCATCAGCTATGAGAAGTTTGGCCCTTAAAATTGTTGCTATGGCTATCATTATTCTTTGGTTTATCCCTCCTGATAGTTGATGGGGATAGGAATTATATTTTTCCTCTGGATTCTTTAGGCCTATCTTGTCAAATATATCTAGGACTTCTTTCTTCCTTTCTGATTTTGATAGATCTGTGTGAATCTTTAAGACTTCCTCTACTTGATGCCCTACCTTCTGAAGGGGGTTTAGGGCTCTTAGAGGCTCCTGGAAAATCATACTGACCTGACTACCACGAACCTTCCTAATCTCCCTCTTCTTTAAGGATAAAAGGTCCTGATTACCTAGATATATCTGTCCTTGGCTGCTTAGATTTTTAGGCAAGAGCTGGACTATGGAAAGAGCTGTCATACTTTTACCACAGCCTGACTCTCCCACTAGACCAACTATCTGCCCCTCTAGGATTTCCATAGATAGGTTATCCACTAAACTTATTTTTCCGCTCTTAAGCTTTGCTTCTACCTTTAAATTTTCTATACTTAAAATTTTCTCCATATTATCACCTAAAGTCCTTATTGCTATAATCAAAGTAATCTCTAAAACTATCTCCTAGAAAGTTAAAGCTCATGGCTATTATTAGTATTACAAGTCCTGGTGCCAGGGAAATCCAGGGTGCATCAAACAAGTAGGTTTTCCCCTTGGATACCATTACCCCCAAGCTTGTCTGTGGTGGCTGTGCTCCAAAGCCTAGGAAGCTTAAACCTGCCTCTGATAATATGGCAGATGGCACATTCATAGTGTAGAGAACTATTAGGGTTGGTAGGATATTAGGTAGGATATGCCTACGCATTATGGTAAGCTTACCTACTCCCATAGATCTGGCTGCTTCTATGTAGACATTCTCCTTTAGGGCCATGGTTTCTGTTCTGACAACTCTGGCTATACTGGCCCATCCCACTAGTATTAGGGCTATAAATAGGTTAAATAAGCTAGGCCCCAAGTTATATACAATGGCCATGGCTAGTATAGTGAAGGGGAAGGATAGTATAATGTCTACTATTCTCATTATTATAGTGTCTACTAGCTTTCCTGATAGGCCTGATATCATTCCGATAAAACTTCCCACTATTAGATTTATAGTTGTCGGTCCAAATCCCATTATAAGAGATGTTCTTGTAGCATATATTATTCTGCTTAGGATATCTCTACTTAGCTCGTCTGTACCAAAGATATGCTGTCTTGATGGACTGGCTAGACTGTTGGAAAAATCAGTGGCATAGGGATCATAGGGTGCTATAAAGTCTGCGAATATAGCTATTAGAACCACTAGTACTAGGACTATAAGACTAAAGAAGCCTAGGGGCTGCTCTTTTCTAAATTCTCTTAATTTCTTCATAAAACCACTCCTTTCTAATCATATCTAATTCTTGGGTCTATAAGGGCACAGACTATGTCGGCCAAAAGATTTCCCAAGATTATAAGAGATGTACTAAGTATTATAGTTCCCTGTAAAAGCGGCATGTCCCTATTGGTAAGGGCTGAAATTGATAGAGTGCCAATACCTGGAATTCCAAAAATACTTTCAGTTATAATAGCACCACCTAGCATTGATGTTACCTGGAGGGCCATTATTGTTATAACTGGCAGTATGGAGTTTTTAAGGGCGTGAAATACCACTATCTTAAAGTCTCCCTGTCCCTTACTCATGGCTGTTTTCACAAAATCTCTATTAAGAGTTTCTATCATACTGGAACGAATAAGCCTGGCTATTGAACCAGACATACTCCAGCCTAGTACTATTGATGGCAGTACTAGATGTGCTGGTGTGTAAAAGCCTGATATTGGCAAAAGGCTAAGTTTATAGGCTATCAAATACTGGAGAACCATTCCCATCCAAAAGGTGGGAGTGGATATTCCTACTACTGAAAAAGCCATTATAAGCTTATCCAGTATTGTATCTTTTTTTAGGGCAGCAAGAATGCCAGAAGGTATTCCTATAAGCCAGGCCACTAAAATAGATGTTATAGTTAGCTTTAGAGTGTTAGGGAAAGCGTTCATTATTAACTTTGAAACTGGCTGATTCATAACAAAGGATGTTCCCATATCCCCCTTAGACAAGTCCTTTATATACTTAAGAAATTTTATGTGGACTGGATCATTTAGGTTAAGCTGTTCTGTTAGTCTTTCAACTATTTCTGGATTAACCTTCTCATCCATTAGCACTGCTATGGGATTTCCTGGTATTAAATTCATTAGTACAAAGGTTAAAAATATTACTCCAAGCATTATGGGAATAGTAATTAAAACTCTCTTTAAAATATACTTTCTCATAGTCATATCCTTTCCTAGATATATTAAAAGCATAATCCTAGGACTATGCTTTTAACTCTATATATTTATTTATCAAACTCTCTGTTTATCTTTACATTTTGAGTAGCTCCTGAAAGCCATCCCTGCCATGAAAGTTGGAAATCTTCCAGTCTAGGGCTTATAATCCACTCTCCCTTAGTTGATCCTAGTGGGAAGTAAAGAGCTTGTTCTAGAGTAATTTCTTTCTCTAGATCTTGGAATCTCGCAACTCTTTCAGCTGGATCTACTATTAGGTCAGCTGCTTCTATTTCATCACTAAGCTTAACTCTTTCTTCAGGGTAGTCTGCCTTTTTATCATCTGCAAGCTTGTAGCTACTAAAGAATGAAGCTGGATCTGGAGCACCTGCTGTAACTGGTCCTGTACTTAGGGCAAAATCACTTGAACTTGCTCCCATCATATCCCAGTAAGCTCCCTTGTCAACATTCTTAATCTCTATCCTTATACCAACTTCTCCAAGCATAGATTGGATAGTTTCATTTATAGGATGAGTGTAGTCGCTAGCACCATTTTGCAGTAAAACTAGGTCTAAACCATCTGCATAGCCAGCTTCTTCCAGTAGTTTCTTAGCTTCCTCTGGATTGTATTCAATTTCTGGTAAATCCTTGTTGTATCCTGGTATCATAGGTGGTATACAACCATTTATTATAGTAGCTGTACCATTGAAGAAGTTATTGTTTATAACCTCTCTGTTAATACCTTTTTGTATAGCCTTCCTAACTCTAAGATCCTTCATAGGCTCACAGTTTTCATTGAAAGTCATAAAAGTTATACCTGGTCTATCATTAATTATAAGCTGTTTTTTCCACTCTTCTGAAGCCATGTAGGAATCATAAGTAGTTTTTGAATCTACAGTTATAACATCTAGCTCGCCTTTTTCAAACATCATTCTAGCAGTAGAATCATCTACATTTATTAAGTATCTTAAGCCATCTATGCTAGCCTTGTCTCCAAAGAAATCATCATTTCTAACTAAGTTTATTTCTTGGTCCTGTTTCCAGTCTTGGAACTTTAGGTATCCAGTACCTACAGTATATTCTGGTTCAAAGCCAAACTTGTCCTTACCTTCTTCTACAGCCTTTCTATTGAAAATAGAAGCTGGAGCATCTGTAAGTTTTGCTAAAAATGGAGCGTATTTCTCCTTTAGTGTAATCTCTACAGTGTAGTCATCTAGAACCTTAACTCCACTAACTACATCTGACTGGCCATCAAGTCTTTCCTCTGCTCCTTCTATAGGTTCAAAGATCCATGAGTTTATAGTAGCTTCCTCTGGATTCATCATCTTATCTATAGTAAATAAAACGTCATCTGCCTTAAACTCCTCACCATTGTGGAACTTAACTCCCTCTCTTAGGTGGAAGGTATATACCCTACCATCCTCACTTATATCCCAGCTCTCAGCTAGACTTGGAACTATCTCCACTCCACCATTACCATCAGGTTTAGCTTCAACTAGTCTATTGTAGATCTGTAAAGGTATAAAATAGTCTGCATTTGTTTTTTGAATATCCAAAGTCTTTGGATTCTGGAATAAAGTAGCCACTAAAGTGTTTCCATTAGGACTTCTATATGTATCTTTTAAACTTTCTCCTGCCTTTACATCCCCTGCAGTTTCTACTTTTTCCCCAGCATCCTTAGATCCTGCATCCTTACCACAGCCTGTTAAAGCTAGTGATAGGGCTAAAAAGCCTGCTAATACTAATTTTTTCTTATTTTGCTTCATTTTACTGCCTCCCTTAATCTTATTCCTTTTGGTTTTCTTTCCTTTTAAAGTTTAGCACGGCCATATAGGCATCTCAATAAAAATAGGCTAGTATATAAACTTTCTATATATTCCAGATGTCTATATAATAAATTAATAGTTTGAAAATTATAATTACTTTTATCTATAAAGCTTAAATTTTTTTCATCTTTTATAATTGAAATCTAATTTTCTGGGGTAAATATAGAACTAAGTTTATGTCTTCTAAATCAAGGTAATATTTTCCACCAGCTCTTATTAATTTAACTTTAATCCTTAAGTTAATAAGACCTGCTGGCTTAAGCTATGTATTTCAGGGCTTTTGAAAATTATTTTAATTTTTTTGATTTTATATTTGACATTTTAGGTAGGACATACTATAATAAGTATTGTAATCATTACAAAGTTGAATTGGTTACAAATTGGAGGAAGTTTTATGAACCATGATATAGAGTATTTAAAGGAATATTTAGTTAGATATGATATAAAACCATCTAACATAAGATTGAAGGTTTTGGATTTGCTTTTAAGTAAGCATAATCATCCAACTGCTTTTGAGATCTATGAGGAGCTTTTGGAGGACCTACCTACCCTTTCTAAGACTAGTATCTATAATACCTTAGATAAGTTTTCGGAAATGGGTCTAGTCAACTCAGTGTCCCTAAATGACAAGGAAGCTCATTTTGACATTGTGACTAGAAAGCATGGGCACTTTAGATGTGAAAAGTGTAATAAAATTTATGACTTTGATTTAGTTAACACTGATTATAAGGATCTTCAGGACTTTATAATCAAGGATGAAGACATACACTTATATGGATTATGTAAAAATTGTCGTTAATTTAAAGGAGGATTATGAAAATGGAAGAAAGAATGAAATTATTAGGTGAAAGATTCCCAGAGCTAGAGGTTATGACTACACACGGAGTTAAGAATATGCCAGCTGACTATGAAGGAAAATGGATTGTTCTTTTCTCACATCCAGGAGACTTTACACCAGTTTGTACTACAGAATTCGTAGAATTTGCTAAAAGAGCAGATGATTTCAAGGCTTTAAATGCTGAATTAGTAGGTCTTTCAGTAGACCAAGTTTTCTCACACATTAAGTGGGTTGAGTGGATTAATAATTCAGATGCTGGAGTTAAAATTCCATTCCCAGTAATCGCAGATGAGCTAGGAAGAGTTTCACACCAACTAGGTATGATTCACCCAGCTAAAGGAACTAATACTGTTAGAGCCGTATTTATCATGGACGACAAGGGAATTATTAGATTAATCATGTACTACCCACAAGAAGTTGGTAGATCAGTAGATGAAATCCTAAGAGCTTTAAAGGGATTACAAACAGCTGATAAACATGGTGTTGCTATACCAGAAAACTGGCCAAACAACAGCTGGTTAGGTGATGATGTTATTGTTCCACCTGCAGCTACAGAAGAAGCTATGGCTAAGAGATACGAAGAAGAAAAAGCTGGAGAGCTTAAATTAAAAGATTGGTGGTTAGCACACAAATCACTAGATAAATAGATAAACTAAGAGCTGAGGACGAGTCCTCAGCTCTATTTTTGACTAAAATCCAGCCCTGTATTGGCTGTAGATCTTATCTGTGTCTATTAGATTGTACTGGGGGCTTTGGCTGTTACCATCAGCCTTGGCTACCAAGGCTATATATTCCCTTCCAGCTAGCTCTCCCATACTTACTAGGCAAAGACCTGCTGCCTTGGTGTAACCTGTCTTTCCTGATACTATGTGGTCCTTGTCTATGTCTAGGCTGGCCCTTTTTTGAAAGAGTAGATTGTTTATTTCAAGTCCATTTCCCGCCTTGTGTTTTTTACTTTCTACTATCTTCCTAAACTTCTTATTGTTTAGGGCATGGTCATAGAGTCTGGCCATATCCTCAGCTGTAGTGTAGTTTTCACTGTCTGTAGCTCCTGTAACATTGGAAAAATGGCTGTCTTCCATTCCTAGCTCCCTGGCCTTTTGGTTCATCAGGTCTATAAACTCTTCCTGGCTGGATACTGTTCCCTCTCCTAGGGCCAGTGCTGCCTCACCACCTGATTCTAAAAGGAGGCCGTAGACCAGGTCTATAAGCTTTATTCTTTCCCCAGCCTGAAAACCTGACATACTAAGGCCTTCTTTCTTACAGTAGTCTATCATATAGTCTTCTATGGTAATTTTCTTTCTAGAACTTCCATTTTCCAGGGCTACTAGGCCTGTCATAACCTTGGTCATAGATGCTGGGTGAATTCTGGCCTGGTAGTTCTTACCCATAAGTATTGTCTGACTGGACCTTTCCATTAATATTGCATTTTCCGATACTAGGTCCTCTAGCTCCCTGTAGCTTTCATCTACTTTCCCTGGAAGCTTTAGGGATTTTGACTTAAATAAAGCTGAAGTCTTTACTAGGAGGGCTACTAGGACTAGGCCCAAGAAGACTCTCCTTAATTTTTTTCCTCTCACATTTATCACCTCAAGAAAAGTTTAGCCTGTCAAGATGACTTTTAGGTGACATTATAAAACTTTATCCTAAAGGTCAGCCCCTGATTATTAAAGGCTTCTATTTTTCCATTGTGTCTTTCTATTATGGACTTAGACAGATTTAGACCTATGCCATAGCCTGGGAGGCTGGTTTCTCCCCTGTAAAATCTTTGGAATATCTTATTTAAAAGCTTGGGATCCAAGCCCTTGCCATTGTCTGATACTGTTAGGCTACTATATATAGGGTTGGACTCCAGTCCTATTAGGACCTGGTCTTTTGTATGTTCCAGGGAGTTTTTAACTATATTTAAGATTCCCTCATAAAGCCAAACCTCATCTCCTAAAAGCTTAAAATCCTGGCCCTCTATTTTGACCTTCACCCTGCCATCCCTGTTGAGATTATTTAATATGTCATCTAGGATTTCCATCATAGATAGGGGTTCCATCTTGTAGTCTATAGTGTCTGAGTTTACCTTGGAAAGCTTTAGTAGAAGATGGGTAAAAACCCTTAGCTTTTCCAACTCTCCCTCTAACTTCTCCAGGTAAAGATCCATATTATCCTGATCCTCATTTATAAGTTCCAGCATAAAGCCCATGGAGGTTATGGGAGTCTTTAGTTGGTGAGCTATGTTGGATAGGTCCTCCTTAAGCCTGGACTTTTGACTTAGAGCCTCCTCCTCTAGAGACTTTAGGCTTACTATAATCTTGTAGATTTCATCCCTAAGAGATGAGTACTTATCATCTCCCTCTATTTTTATAGCATAGTCTCCCTTGTTTATCCTAATAAGCTCTTTTTCCAGCTCTTTTATCTTTCTAAGATCTTCTTCCTCCTTCTTCCTAGCCCTATAGGAGTGGCCTAGAAATATTATAGAGGAGAAAACTAGCCCTATAAGCAGGCCATAGATTCTATTTGGAAAAATACTTCTGTTGTAGTAGCCCATAGAGTTTAGGACAGCCTGACTATCTAGTTTTAAAAATTCCAGACTGGCTCCTATGGTCCTATAAAAGTAGCTGTCCATTAGGTAGATAAGTCCAGTGCTTATTAGAAATATAAATATAAAGTAACCCATTTAATCCCTCACAAACCTATAGCCTATACCCCTTATGGTTTCTATGCTATAGCTATATTTTCCTAGTTTTTTCCTAAGCCTTTTTATGGTAGCTGAAAGAGTATTATCCTCTACAAAATTTAAAGCTTCATCCCAAACAGATTCTAAGATTCTCTCCCTGGTTAGGGTGTTGCCCCTATTTTTCATAAGAAGAGATAAAAGCTGGTATTCCTTGGCTGTTAGGCCCAGGTCTTCTCCCTCTATGCTGGCCCTAAAATTAGCTTCATCTAGGACTAGACCTTTGTAGTTAAGCTTCTGGTCCTTGGTCTCTACCCTTCTTAGGATGCTTTCTATCTTGGCCTTTAGGATAGCCAGTTTAAAGGGCTTGGTTATGTAACCATCTGATAGATTTAAGCCCCTTACTATATCTTCCTCAGAGTCATTTACTGTTAAAAATATGGCTGGTGTCTTGTCTATATTATAAAGATCTAAAAAATCAAATCCACTGCCGTCTGGTAGGTTTACATCCAGTATTAAAAGGTCAAAGCTGTAGTTAAACTTTTCTTTGGCTTCTTTTAGACTGCTGGCATGGACTAGCTTGTAGCCATGATTTTCCAGATAGGTTTTAATACCAAAAGCAAGGGTCTCATCATCTTCTAGTAAAAATATTTTCAAAACTATCACCTCAAATTCATTATACCAGCAAAAATAAGATATGATAAAAATATATAGTTTTCTTTTGTCACCTAAAAGTCATCTTGATTTTATAGTCTATTCCTAGGAGGTAATTCGATGGAAATATTAAAAGTTAAGAATCTAAAAAAAGTTTATGGCCAGGGCCAGGTTCAGGTTCAGGCCCTAAGAGGTATTGACCTTTCTATAGAACGTGGCCAAATGGTGGCTATTATGGGCCCTAGTGGCTGTGGTAAGTCTACCCTACTTAATCTTTTATCTGGTATAGATAGGCCTAGTAGTGGTCAGATAGTGGTGGAGTCTACAGAAATATCCGGGCTGGATGAGAATCACCTGGCTCTTTACAGGAGAAGACAGTTGGGGATTGTCTACCAGTTTTTCAACCTGATTCCCAATCTATCTGTGGAGAACAATATAAAACTACCCCTTCTAATGGATAACAAGAAGGTAGATGAGGAACATTTTAAGGATATAGTTGAGAGCTTGGGTATAGTGGATAAACTTAGGGCCTTCCCTGACAAGCTTTCCGGCGGCCAGCAGCAGAGGGTGGCTATAGCTAGGAGCTTGATCTACAAGCCTAGTATAATATTGGCTGATGAGCCTACGGGAAATCTTGATAGAAAAAATGCTATGGACATAGTGGAAATATTTAGGATGTCCAATATAAAATACAACCAGACTATGATCATAGTTACCCATGATGAGGAAGTGGCTCTGGCTGCAGATAGGATTGTAAGGATGGAAGATGGCATGGTGGTTTCTGATGAGGTGATAAGATGATTTTTCGTGAATATCTAAGGGGAGACCTTAAACTTAACCGAAAGTCTTATAAGTCATCTATACTGACTATCTTCCTAGCTGTAGTTATACTTTCTAGCTTTAGTCTTGGACTTATGTCCTACTTTACTTCCTTTAGGAATATGGTAGGCAGACACACTGGTGGCTACCACTTTAGGATAGTTAGCACTATTTCCTCTGAAGATGCCAATAAGCTTATGGGAAATAGATATATAGAGAAGCTGGGCTTTTTCTACAATAAGACCCTTCCTGATTCTTTTGGTTCCAAGGATGAAACTCTTCTAGCCTCCATGGATGAAAATGCTCTTACTACCATAGAATCCTGGCTTTTAGAGGGAAGTATGCCCCATGTAGGAGAGCTTCTAATAAGTAACTACATGGCCAAGGAAATAGGAAAGTCCATAGGTGACAGCATAGAATTAGCTGGAAAAACCTATCCTATAGCAGGTATCTACAAGGACTCTGGTTATGACTATGAAAGGCACTACACGGTTTTCCTAAACTCAGACCAGGAAAGTCTTTTAAAGAGTGGCCAGGAACTGTCCCCTTTTTTCTGGTTTAAAAATGTCTTCTCCACCTACAGGATAAGTGAGAAGATTATGGAGGACCTGGATACTCAAAATGTTACCTACAACTACAATATAACCTATTTAAACAGGGCCTTTGTCTTTGACCCAGACAATGATTCCATAAGGGATCATAGCTTTCAAGTGCTGGCCATAGCCCTATTTTTCATATTGCTGGCCCTATTCTACTTTATAATAACCAATTTATTCTTGGTTCAGGAGTCAAAGTCAATAATGGAGTATGGGAGATTAAAGGCTCTAGGGGCTACAAATAAAGACATAGCTGGACTTATAAGAAGAAAGCTCTTCTATATATCCCAGCTACCTATATTTCTTGGCATGGGCTTTTCCATCCTACTAGTAAAGCTGCTATTTATGGTTATCTACAGGGTTGAGCAGCACTTTGGAGGTGGCAGCGTCTACTCTATAACCAACAATCTAGAGCTGGACTTTAACCCGCTGATCTTTATAGTTATCTACCTAGTTAGCTTTCTTATAATCTACCTAGGATCCAAGAAACCTATTAAGAGGCTAAAAAAGATTAGCATAATAGACAGCCTAAAGGGAAATATACCAGGAAAGAGCCATAAGAAATATGACTTAAAGTATAGGGGAGACATAGAAAAGGATCTTTCAAGGCAGTTCTACAAGAACAGCAAGAGAAACTTCCGCTTTACCAATATAAGCCTAAAGCTGGGTTTCCTTTTAATGGCCTTTATTATGATAGCCATAAGCTACTACTCTCTAGAGAAGGAATACAACTCTATAGACAAGTTCTCCAGCTACAATCTTCAGGTGGAATATGCCAACAACAAGGAGTTGGACCAGCATCTAATAGAGGATATTAAGGCCCTTAAGCCAGATGACCTAGTTAACTTTAGGAAGGAATCTGTTTACCTGGATTTGGATCTAGAAAGCCTTAAGGAGGACTACAGGAGTCTCTACCTTCCAAATCTAGAGGAGGATATAAAGAGTCTAGATGGCCTAAGGCTAGAGCTTTTTGGTATAGATGATGAAAAATTCAAGAGCCTAGTTGAGGCAAGGGGCTTTGATGCCAATAGCTTTAATGAGGGCAAGGTCCTACTCTTAAATCGTATGGGCAATGACTTTAACCAGCCAAAGTCCAGAATAGAATACAGTCAATTTTTCAAGGATGACCTTAATAATCTATCTGTTTCAGAGTATGGTAATCTTTTAGAAACCAGAGGCTACGAGTTTAATTTAAATGTAGAGGATAAGATTGACAGTCCACTTTTTGACTATCCCCTACGTGAAAATGCCCTAACAGCCTATATGCCAAAGTCCAGCTATGTAAAACTTTTAAACCAGTTTATAAGAATAGCTGACCTAGATCAATTTGAGTATATAGCTATAAAAACAGATAATGATGAGGAAGTTTTTGACCAGGTAGAAGCCATATCAAGAAATTACTTTAAGGATGATGACTTTGGAGTTATCTCAAGACTTGAACAAGACAAGTCCCTTAGGAAGACTCAGGCCCTAGGCAGCATAATGGCACTTTTCTTCAGTATATTTTTTGTGGTAGTAGGTTTTTCCAACTGCTACTTCTCCCTCTACAATCTTTTCTTAGACAGAAGGGACTCCCTACTGCTTTACAGGGCCCTGGGAATGGACTATCCCCTTTTGGAAAAGATCCTAAAGAGAGAAAAGAAGAAGATACTGGCAAGCTTTCTAGCTTCTATGCCAGTCCTACTCCTGCTTCTGGCCTTCTTTATATCAAAGACCTCTAAAATCTTCAGCATCTTTGATATTCTAAAAAAGATAAACTACGGCTTTATCCTAGGCTATATGGCCATAATATACTTCTCCATATCCAAGATGTACAAAGGATATGAAT
>JASLIL010000044.1 GCA_030152145.1 Tissierellales bacterium | reverse complement strand
TACAGTCTTTATGATCAAGGGGCCAGGAATTAAGGAGGGTTTCAATATAGGACCTATGGAGCTTGTAGATATAGGGCCTAGTTTGGCAGAGCTTTTAAAGCTGGATTTAGGTCCCTGTGATGGCAGCTGTCTAGGGGAGATTTTTTCAAAAGAAAAAAGAGATTAGTGTCTCTTAGATTTTCACTAATCCCTTATAGCTTAGAAAAAGCAGTATAGATACCATGCTGTTTCCAAATAGGCTTATTATGATTATGCTATATCTACAACTTAGGAAGCTGTACCAGTGGCCAGGCTTACTTTCAGACTTTCTGCCCCTATATCTTAAAAGTGCCATAATAGTAAGTAAAATAAGTAGAATTGATAGGCCTAGGGATAGGAGCTTTGAGGTCTGACTTAGGTCCTTATTATAGTAGGAGTAAAGGTTTATTAGGCTTAGGATAGCAGTAATAATAGATAATAGTGTCAAAAAAATCACATCCTTTCCTAAGCTTATACCCATAGAGTAGAAAAATATAGAAAAAAGGTGATAAATATGAAAGTGACTTATGGTGATGATTTAAGTTTTAAGACAGAGGGACTTTTGGGAAGTCCCCAGGAGGTAAATATTAAGTTTATGTATAGGGGATTGGCCAACTACATACCGACTATCTATAAGGATCAGGAGGGAATAATATTTGACCTTATAACTATACTGGATCCAGAAGAGGTTGAGAAAAAGTTTGATGGAGCCTATAGAAGTCCTATAATAGAAAGCATAAGTTTAAATGCAGGGGAGCTTAGAAGGACTTTTAACTACAGAGGTTTTAGCTATATAGGTCAGGAGTCAGAGGATTTTCTAAGGGTTAAAAATCTCTACAAGGGCCTGGTTAGGGGGGAGTATTTTACTATAACAAGATATGCCTTAGCCTATAATGAGGCTAGAGGTTTTAAGGATAAGTTCTTAAGACGCTATGGCTTAAATAAACTTCTTAGCCTGGAGCTTAATGTGGGAAAAGTTGAGAATCTCCATCCCTTGGATTTGGATTTTACCTTAAGGCTTGAAGAGGAGAAAAGTTTTAAGTTTTTAGATGAAAACAAGGAGTCTAGAGTTACCATAAAGGCCTTGACAGAGGAGTATGTAAAGCTAGACAGGGACTATTGTTTTTTAAGGGCAGTCTACAAGGTTAAGGGAGACCTAGAGGGGAGATTGGTTTTTACTTCCAGCATAGATGAATTTGATCCAGATATTATAGGGAGTACCTTTGGAAGCCTAGGCATAGAAGATGATATAGTATATTCAAATGCAAGCCTAAAGAGAAAAAGAGATTACAGATTTGACTTAAGGGGAATATATAAGGATGAGGAGGATGAAAGAAGTTTTGTCTTCGTACTTTAGGAGGGGATAGAGTGAAGATTGATACAGGATTTTATTCCAGGAAGGAGGAGTGGTTAAATACCTTTAGCCATGGCCTTGGCCTGGTCCTAGGACTGATATTTCTATTTACCTTACTGGTAAAGGGAAAAAATAATCCTAATAAGCTTATAAGTTTTACTGTCTATGGGATAGGTCTAATCACTATGTTTTTAGCCTCTACTCTCTATCATGGAGTTAGGAGGGAGGGGCTTAAAAAACTTCTTAGGTTTTTTGACCACATAGCAATATATATATGTATAGCTAGTACCTATACTCCTATTGCTTTTCTGATTTTAAGCAAGAAAATAGGGTTATTGGTTCTGGCTATAGTTTGGCTTATGGCATCTTTTGGCATAGTAATGAAGTTTGTAGAGTTTACTAGGGGAAGTTCCAAGTTTTTTGAAATAGGCTCCCTCTGTCTTTATATAAGTATGGGCTGGATAGCTCTAGTTTTAATAAGATCTATCTTAAGGGTAGCAGGATTGGGTTTTTTCCTCTATCTTCTTCTAGGTGGAATATTCTACACTCTTGGCATATACTTCTTTAGAAGCCAGCACATAAAATATAATCATGCTATCTGGCATCTTTTCATTTTGGCAGGAGCCTTTACTATGTTTATGGGCATCTATATCTATTTAGCCTAGTTAAATGTCAGATATTTCTAGCCAGTATTTACTAAAGTTTGTGTTATAATAGGGCTGAGATAGGCCTAGGATAATCTTAGGCCTATGTTTTATAAAATATATTTGGTAGGTGAAAAATGGATAGGAAGAGGGTTTTGAATTTAAGCTTGATCTTCTTAATTCTAGTTTTAATAGTGGGGGGAGTATTTTTTAAGGGGGAAATACTAGACTATTTAATACCTGTAGAAGCTGAAGAAGCCTATGGGGAGCTAGATGTTAAGGTAGTAGATCTAGAATGGAAAAAGGAAGCTAGTAGCCAGGATGTGCTGGACCTTAATAGAGACTACAAGTACTCCTATAACTCAAATGATAGGGAAGAAAGGGAGGAAAGTAGGTTTGTTACCCTTTTGGCTGCTGGAGATGCAATGTATCATATGCCACAAGTTAGAGGGGCTAAGACAGCTAATGGATTTGATTTTAACAATAACTTTAAATATTTGAAGCCTTATTTTGAGGGGGCAGATTTTGGGATAATAAACTTTGAGACTGTTGCAGAAGGAAATCAACATGGATTTTCAGGTTATCCTAGCTTTAATGCACCAGTGGAAACTTTGGACTCCATAAAAAATGCAGGCTTTAATATTATAAATATGGCCAATAACCATATACTTGATAGGGGTAAGTCTGGAGCCTTAAATACAGTGAGAAATGCTCTTGATAGAGACTTAAAACCTATAGGAACAAACCTAGAGGGTCAGGACAGGTACTTAATAGAGGAAGTTAATGGAATTAGACTGGGATTTTTATCCTATACCTATGGCTACAATGGTCATGAGGCCCGTTTTAGCAAAGAGGAGCTAGAAAGTTTTACAAATAAGATAGATGAGGGGAAGATCAAGAAGGATCTTGAGTTTTTAAGGGGACAGGTGGACTTTATAGTTACCTATATACACTGGGGAGAGGAGTATCAATCAAGACCCAATGCCAGTCAAAAAGCTTTGGCTGAAAAGATCTTTAGCTGGGGTGGAGATATAATATTAGGTTCCCATCCTCATGTTATACAGCCAGCCAGATCCTTTACCATAGATGGAAATGATAAGTATATAATATATTCCCTGGGTAACTTTATATCAAATCAAAGGACTGAGACCTTAAACAAGCCAGCTACAGAGGACGGGCTTTTGTTAAAGCTAACTTTAGAGCTGGACCCTTACAATAAGAAGCATATAGTTGAAAAGGAGCATATAGCAACTTGGGTGAATAAATACAATGGAGACAAGACCTACTTTGAAATCCTACCTATAGATAGGGTCTTAAGTGGAGACATAAGACCAAACAACTACAGTGAAGCCATGCTTAAGAGACTTAAGGCTTCGAAAAACCGTACTATAGAAAGCCTAAATAGGTAGGATCTCTACACTTTAAGAAAAAATACCAGAAAATTTAATTTTCTGGTATTTTACTTTAGCCTCTACTTGTTTAAAAAGTAGGGACAGTCTAACTTTATACATTCCTTGTTTTTAGCCTTGTACTTGCAAACAGGCTTGTAGTTTTCATAGTCAAATAACTTTATACCCTTCTCCTGATGGAGAAACTTGCTGGCAGCTATAATGGACAGATAGGTATTTCTCTTACAGCATCTGGGCCCACCGATTTCACCAATTTCACTGAGAATCATACCGGTTTGTTTATTACTATAGCCCCAGGAATCCTTGGAAAGGGGATTGGAATCACTTATTATTGCAGCAAATATTCCTGCACCTATGGCAGCGCCACAGCTTCCGTAGTAGCCACACATGCCACCTTGTATGGTAGAGGCTCTTTCTCTGGCCACCTTTAACTTTCTTTTCTTCATATTTTCCTTTCCTAAAAAGTTATAGTAGGCAGTTAGGAGACTGGCAGGCACTATAAAGTGGTGCTCAGGGCCATGAAGGCTTATCCTCCAATCTTCCATTAGGTCCAGGGCAATCTCTAGGGGATTTGTTTCCTGACTTTCCAGGCAGAAATCCTCTATAACAGAAAAACCATCCTTGCTGTGACAGCTATCACATATATAGTGTTTGTCTTGGCAGACAACATTTGTTTGAAAGTCTTTCTTGCAAAGTTGACACTTAACAGGAAAAGTTTCCTGATTATAAACTAATTCCTTACCACATACAATACATCCGCTCTTATATTTCACAGAAGCCCCTCCTTTAAATACTATTATAAGCTAAAAAGAAGTATATTCCAAGAGGGGCATAACACCTTTTTAATTACTTTAGTTTTGGAAATAATCTACTAAATTTGTAACAGCTATGGTTAGTAGGATTATAATCCAGTTATAGCCCCAAGAACCAAACTTCATGCCAGTGTAGATAAAAAGTGATATACCTGTCATCCATATGGCCGTATCTAGGTAGTCTCGTTTTTCAGTCTTGTTACTTGTATTTTTAGTTAGGATAAAGCTTTCTAGATCTTCTTTTATTTCATCTATGCTACCAAACTCCCTTATGGCTCTGCCAAAGGCTTGGTCAGAATCCAGGCCTTCTTGGATATAGGCCTCATATTTTAGCCTAAGGCTATCCCTTAGGCCTTCCTTTAGACTATTTACTTCACTTCTGTCTTCATATATGGAAAATAAGTTATCAATATAGTTATCTATTTCTTTCATTTTAAATCTCCTCGTATTCTATAAATTTGTCTAAAAGACATGATATTTCCTTCCACTCAAGAATTTTTTCCTTAAGTTTTAAGGAACCTTCCTGGCTTAGTCTGTAGTTAACCCTCTTCCTACCAAAAGTTTCATTGACCTCATAGCCCTCTATCAAAGCATTTTTCTCCAGCCTCTTAATAGCTGAGTACATAGTGGTTTCCTTCAGTTCATAGAGATCCTTTGATAGGGAGCTTATGGTCTTGGATATTTCATAACCATAGCTATCTCCTTTAGATAGCACTATTAGTATTAGAAGGTCATTGAAACCCCTCATACTATCACTTGAAATCATAGGCTCACCTCTTATTACTCTATCTGATATAGTAATAATAGCACATTTACTATGACAGGTAAAGTAAAATATTATTAAGCTTTACCTTAATTATCTTTTAAATAAAATTAAAGTTTACTTTAATTTTATTTAGGGTATAATGGTTTTAAGGAAGGTGAAAAGATGTCAATAGATTTTATGCCAGACTGGATTAGCAACTTAGAGGAAGAGGATTTAAACTTTATAAAAAAATTTGTAGTAAACTCAGGCTCCCTAAAGGAGTTGGCCAGGGAATATGATGTGAGCTATCCTACTATGAGATTTAGGATGGATAGACTTATTGAAAAAATAGACTTGGTTGACAATAGGCCTGAGGACCCCTATATATCCTTAATAAAAAACTATATACTAGAGGGAAAAATAGAATTTGACTTGGGCAAGGAGCTTATAAATCAATATAGAAGGACAAGGGAGGGATAATTATGTTGGCTTTATTACTAATAGTATCTATAATCGCTATTGGCATATATATACAGATAAAACTATCTAGGTCTGAAAATAAGTATCTGGGCTTGATCTTACCAGTTATATACAGCCTTTTTTTACTTATAATATTTTTGAATACCTTTGTAGCAGGGTCTGATTCTGGAAAAAATAATATACAGGTTAAGGTTTTACCTACTGGACTAGGACTTATTAATGGATTTTTTAGCCTGATTTTTTTAATTGGGCCAGTATTTATATATATCTATATATATGTAAAGGAAAGAAGGGACTTGAAAATGACTAGGGAGTTGGAGAAAACCAAGGTCAGGGACCTTTAACTAGGAGGAAGATATGAAAAATATAAGAGTGA
>JASLIL010000113.1 GCA_030152145.1 Tissierellales bacterium | reverse complement strand
CAGAAGCTTGGCATAACATTTATATATGTAACCCATGATCAGGAAGAGGCTCTTACCATGTCAGATACTATAGTAGTTATGGACAATGGGGAGATTCAGCAGATAGGTAATCCTGTAGACATATACAATGAACCTAACAACTCTTTTGTAGCTAGATTTATAGGAGAAAGTAATATAGTTGATGGGACTATGTTGGAGGACTACCTGGTAGAATTTAGTGGCAGAAGATTTGACTGTGTGGACAAGGGCTTTGGCAAGGATGAGAAGGTAGATATAGTTATAAGACCGGAAGATCTAGAGCTTAGAAAGTCTGGTGAGGGTATGATTGATGGAGTAGTAGAATCAGTTACCTTTAAGGGAGTTCACTATGAGATGCTTGTTAGAGATGGAGATCTTACTTGGAAGGTCCATAGTACTCTTATGAGGCCGGAAGAAAGTAAAATAGGCCTAGATGTTATACCAGAAAATATACATGTAATGAGAAAGGTGGATTAATTATGAATATGAAGAAACTATCCTATCCATATATCCTATGGATGGCACTATTTATAGTAGTTCCTTTAATTTTAATTGGAGTCCTTTCCTTAACAATAGGTGAAGATGGAGATCTTAAGAGCCTCCAATTTTCTTTTGAGCATTTTCAAAGATTTTTTGACAGGAAGTACTTAAGTATTCTTTGGGTTTCTATAGCCCTGGCACTAAAGTCAACTATATTAACTCTTATAATAGGCTATCCCATGGCTATGATCATAGCCAAGGAGGATATGAAGGTTAGGAATATAATGATCTTTCTTTTGGTTATACCTATGTGGATGAACTTTCTTTTAAGAACCTATGCCTGGCTTACTCTTTTAGGTAAGCATGGCTTTATAAACTATATAATTACAAAGTTGGGCTTTGAGCCCCTTAATCTTATCTACAATGATAAGGCTGTACTTTTGGGTATGATCTACAACTTCCTACCCTTTATGATACTTCCTATCTACTCTGTTTTAATAAAGATAGACAAGAGCCTTATAGAGGCAGCAGAGGACCTAGGAGCCAATAAGATTAAGACTTTTTTCAAGGTTATATTCCCCTTAAGTCTTCCGGGAGTAGTAACAGGTATAACCATGGTATTTATGCCAGCCATGAGCACCTTTGTTATATCAAGACTTTTAGGAGGAGGTCAGTACCTGCTTATAGGTAACCTTATAGAGCAGCAGTACCTGTGGGTTGGAGACTGGCACTTTGGATCCAGTATATCAGTTATAATGATGATCTTGATTCTTATAACCATGGCTTTCACAGCTAAATTTGACGATCAAGGAGGAGGTAAGAAATATGGTAAGAAAACTATTTAAGAAAATCTATACTTTTTTAATATTTTTATTTTTATATGCACCTATAGCTGTATTGATTATCTTCTCCTTTAATAATTCAAGATCTAGGGGAGCTTGGAAGGGTTTCACCCTAAAGTGGTATGTTGAGCTGTTTCAGGACAAGGAGGTCTTAACAGCCCTTTACTACACACTTTTAATAGCTATCTTATCAAGTGTTATATCTACGGTTATAGGTACTATAGCAGCCATAGGACTTTCGGACATACCTGGCTTTAAAAGAAAAATTCTTTTAAACCTGAATTATCTACCGGTTTTAAACCCAGATATAGTAACAGCTGTTTCCCTAATGACCCTATTTAGGTTTTTAAAGATAGAGTTTGGCTTTACTACCATGCTCCTATCCCATATAACCTTTTCAATACCCTATGTGATCCTTTCTATCCTGCCCAAGCTTAGGCAGATGAATAGGCACTTGGCAGAGGCGGCAATGGATCTTGGCGCAACTCCCTTTTATGCCCTGAGAAAGGTGATTATACCAGAGATTAAACCAGGAATAGTAACAGGTGCCCTAATGGCCTTTACCCTGTCTGTAGATGACTTTGTTATATCTTTTTTCAACAAGGGAGCAGATGTAACCAATCTTAGTATAACAGTGTTTTCCATGGCCAAGAGAGGTATAAATCCAGTTATTAATGCTCTTTCTACCCTAATGTTTTTGGGACTTTTAATATTACTGGTTATTATAAACAAGTCATCTAGTAAGAATATAGCTGAAAGAGGTGATATAATTTGATCAAGAAAAGCTTTATATTATTGGGATTAATAGTAGTTTTACTTCTTCCTATTTTTGTTACAGGTTGCGGGAGGGTTTCTGACAGGGAAAGCCTAAATGTTTACAACTGGGGAGACTATATAGATATGTCTGTTATTAGAGAGTTTGAAGAGGAGTTTAATGTTAAGGTTAACTACAACACCTTTGCTACCAATGAGGACATGTATGTTGCCATAAAAAAAGGTGGCACCAGCTATGATGTAGCTTTTCCGTCAGATTATATGATAGAGAGAATGAGAAAGGAAGATCTCTTGGAGAAGTTGGACCAGTCCCTTATGACCAACAGAAAGTATATAGGCCAGGAATTTTTAGGTCTAGACTATGATCCAAAAGATGAGTATTCCCTACCCTTTTTTTGGGGAACAGTGGGTATTGCCTACAACACAAAGTATGTTAGCAAGGAAGAAGTGGAAAGTTGGGATATACTTTGGGATGAGAAATATGAAAAGGAAATTCTTATGCTAGATAGCCAGAGAGACTCCTTTGCTGTGGCCCTAAAGAAACTAGGCTACTCTATGAATACAAGAAGCCCAGAGGAGTTAAATGAGGCCAAGGATGAGCTTATAAAACAAAAGCCCCTGGTCTATGCCTATATAGGAGATGAGGTTAAGGATCTAATGGTGGCAGAAGAAGCCCAGCTTGCAGTTGTTTGGTCTGGAGATGCTATAGTAATGGTAGATGAAAATGAGGACCTTGACTACTCTGTTCCCAAGGAGGGAACCAACCTTTGGTTTGATAGTATGGTTATTCCTAAGAATGCCAAGAACAAGAAGATGGCCAATGAGTTTATTAACTTTATGCAAAGACCAGAAATTGCAGCAAGAAATGCAGACTATGTAGGATATTCTACACCTAATATGGAGGCCCTAAAGTATATGGATGAGGATCTGGTTGAAAACCCCATAGCTTATCCAGATTTAGACAGCCTTGGAGAGCTAGAAGTATTTCAGGATCCTAAGGATATGATAAGACTTTTTGATGATCTTTGGATAGAGGTTAAGGCCCACAGATAAAAAAGTATATCTTTAATATACAATTTGTATTTGATGGTTGAAAATCCAATTAAAGATTGTTATCATTATATTACTAATCGCAAGATAATATTTATAGATAAGGGGTTTTCGAATTGAGTAAAAAGTTAAAGACAGAAGATATTTATGAAATACTTAAAAGAAGAATAATCGAATTGGATTATGAACCAGGCGAGGTACTAAATGAGGTGGATGTTGCTGAGGAGTTTAGTATAAGTAGGACGCCTATTAGAAAAGTATTTCAACAGCTAAGCAGTGACAATTTACTAAATATTGTTCCTAGGTTTGGCGCTCAAGTTGCTCCTATTGACTTTATGTATATGAAATCTGTATTTGAAGTTACTAGAGTATTAGACCCTTTTGCTGTAAGATTAGCTACAAAGAGAATTAACCCAAAGGATGTAGAAAGACTGGACGAGATAGTTAAAAGACTTAGAAGTTATGATATAAATAAGGAATACAAGCAGGCCATAATAGATGACCAGAGTTTTCATGATATAGTTTTCAAAAACAGCTTGAATCCATGTTTGGAAGAGACACTATCAGATCTTCATAGTCATACAGAAAGACTTTGGCATTATTCACAAAGATATTTTGATGATATAGATTTGTTTGTAGATAGCCTTGAAAGAATCCTAATTAGTATTAAAGATAGAGATGAAAATGCAGCAGAAGATCATGCTAGAGAGCATATTGACGAATTTGTTAATAAAATTAAAGAAGAGTTATTGTAAAAAGCTTAGGCCCTGGGCCTAGGCTTTTATTATTGGGAAAAATAGGGAAAATAAGTTATAATTTAACTAGGGGGGATAAAGATGAAGGAAAAAGATTTGAAGCAAGTAAAGGTACATTGTCCAAAGTGTGATTCAAGGGATATAGAATTGGGGAAAAGAGGTTTTAAGGCTGGTAGGTCTGTAGTGGGAAATTTATTTCTAGGTCCTGCTGGTGTTTTGTGGGGAGAGTATGGTAAGGACAAGTTGGAATTTAAATGCAAGGACTGTAATCACAGGTGGCCTTGTAGGGAAATAGAATCTCTTTAGGAGGAATTTATGGATTATGCAATAATAGGAACCTGGGGCATGAGCCTGGAGGGTGTAAGAATAGGTTGGGAGATACTTAAAAATGATGGCAGTGCTGAAGAAGCCGTAGTAGAGGCTATAAAATATGTGGAGGATCAAGAGGCCTTTAGGTCTGTAGGCTATAGTGGACTTCCTAATGCCTTGGGTCAGGTTGAGCTTGATGCAGGATTTATGGATGGAGATAGGTTGGATATAGGAGGAGTTTTTGCTGTCCAAAATGTAAAAAATCCTATAGTCCTGGCCAGGGCCTTAAGTAAAAATAAATATAATAATTTTCTTTCTGGGCTTGGTGCTGAAAATTATTGGGTAGAATTAGGATACAGGAGGGAAAATCTTTTAAGTTCCCAGTCCTTTGAAAGATACCTTAAGAAAAAAGATAAGTTGCCAGAAGGCCATGATACTGTAGGAGTTGTAGCCTTGGACAAGCTAGGTTCTATGGTGGTAGGAACTTCTACCAGTGGCTTATTTATGAAGAAAGAGGGAAGGGTAGGAGATAGCCCTATTATAGGATCAGGCTTCTATGCAGATAGTCAAGTGGGAGCTGCAGCAGCTACTGGCCTGGGAGAAGATATAATGAAGGGCTGTATATCCTATGAGATAGTCAGCCTCTTGGAAGATGGCCTAGGGCCAAGAGAGGCAGCAAACCATGCTGTTTCTAGACTGGATGAAAAGTTAAGGAGAAGAAGGGGCCAGGCCTTGGATATATCAGTAGTATGCTTAGATTCTAAGGGGCAAGCAGGAGTTGCAACAAATATAGAGGAGTTTTCATTTTCCTATGCTTCTAGTTCCAAGGAACCTAAGATCTATAGGTGTTTCTTAGAAGCTTCAGAAACTAAATATACTGAAGCAGATCAGGCTTGGATTGAAAATTACTATCTTACTGAGGATAATTTAGGAGGATAAAATGATTGCAGAGATTTGTTGTGGAAGTTTTGAAGATGTGGTTATAGCAGAGAAGGCTGGGGCCCATAGGGTTGAGCTTAATAATGCTATCTACCTAGGTGGTCTTACTCCATCTTGTGGAACCATAGAGTTGTGTGCTGAAAAAACCAATATAGATTTAATAGCCATGATAAGACCTAGACCAGGAGGCTTTAGCTACAATGACTATGAGTTTACAACTATGTATCATGAAGCCAGACACCTGGCCAAGGGCAATATTAAAGGGGGAGTTTTTGGAGTCTTAGATGACAAGGGCCAAATAGATGAGAAAAGGAATGCTATACTTTTAGATATTTTTAAGTCAGAGGGAAAGGATGCAGTTTTTCACAGGGCCTTTGACATTACAAAAGATCCCTTTAGATCCATTGAAAGTCTTATAAAACTAGGATTTGACAGGGTCCTAACAAGTGGTATGTCAACTAGTGTAGATGGAGGACTGGAGGTTCTTAAAAGGCTTCATAGGGAGTATGGAAAGGAAATAGAGATCTTGGCTGGAAGTGGAGTTAATCTAGATAATCTTGAGACTATATACAGGGAGACTGGTATAAGTCAGTACCATAGTTCCTGTAGAACTTGGAGGGATGAAG
>JASLIL010000099.1 GCA_030152145.1 Tissierellales bacterium | reverse complement strand
TACAGAACTAGATGAAGATGGTAAGAAGCTTGATGTCTTAGAACCATCTCCAGCTACCATACTTGAGCTAATAGATGGGCCTAAGCTTAATCATAAGGGAGAATGGTCTATATTTTTAGCGGCGAGTTTTATTTGTCTTATTAATGGACTTTTAATTTTATTTTCAGATGAATTATTCCGTTGGAAGCTGTCTTTTAGAATTAAAAACATAGATAAGGTAGAACCATCTGATGGTGAGATTAAAAGTAGGTATATTGGCTGGGCCTTTATGGCTCTTATGGCCTTGGCCTTATTTATTATAGGGCTTAGATAAAAAAATTATAGGAGTCTAGACTTTTATATAAGAGATATAAAATTATCTACAAGGTATTAGAAGGCGCGGAGAAAGTATAATGATTAAAAAAGTTACCAGTGACAAGGATAAAGAACACATAGCAGATCTTATCTTAAAGGACTTACCTGAATGGTTTGGTCTAGAAGATAGTAGAAAAGACTATATAAAAAAGTCAGTGGGCAGACCATTTTTTGCCTACTATATAGATGAAAGCCCAGTAGGCTTTATAGTATTTAAGAATACAAGTGAATATAGTGGTGAAATCTATGTTATGGGAGTTTTAAAAGACTACCATGGAAAAAAGATAGGTAGTAAATTAGTTGAGGCACTAGAAAAGTATGCCAAGAAAGAAAACTATACTTTTCTTCAGGTAAAGACAGTAGAAAAAGGCCATTATAGGGAATATGATTTAACCAATGATTTTTATCATAAAATGGGATTTAAGGATTTAGAGTGTTTTCCCAGTCTTTGGGATGAATGGAATCCTTGTCAAATCCTTATAAAGTATTTGGGATAATCTATGTGAATGCTATAGAAGACCTTAGCATTTTATTAGTCTCAGGAGATGATATATAATAAATATTAATAAGACAAACCAAGATAGTAAGAATATCTTGGTTTGTTTTAAATATAAATATTCTATAGTGTATAATAATAGAAAGAAGATAGATTAAGGAGCGATAGTATGCAAGCAAGTCCAATGAAATTACTGGGGTTACTAGAAGATAATAAAACAGTTTTTAAAGTCCCAGTATATCAAAGAAAATATGAGTGGGAAAAAGAGCATTTAGATCAATTTTTTCTAGATATAACAAATATTTTAAAATCAAATTATTCTAAAGAGCACTTTTTAGGTACTGTTGTTTATGTGCAAAATGATAAACCAGGTTTGATGAAAGAGAGACTTTTAATAGATGGTCAACAAAGATTGACAACAACCTCTATTCTTTTAAAGGCGATAAAGGACAAAATAAAGGAAACTAATGAGTCATCAAGAAAGTGGATGGAAATTAGAGACACTTATTTAACTAACCCATATGGGAGCGGGGATACAAAATATAAGTTAATGCCTGTAGATCTTGATAAAGATGCCTATTATGATTTGATGAACAATTGTAAGAGTAATTCTAGAATTTACGAAAATTATCTTTACTGTTTAGATTTTATAGATAAATCAGAATACGGTGTGGAGGAGATATATGATGCTTTGGGATTTTTAAACATTGTATATATATCTTTAGATAGTAATGAAAATCCTCAGGTTATATTTGAAAGTTTAAATTCAACAGGGCTTTCACTTACCCAGGCAGATCTTATAAGGAATTTTATTTTAATGGGTTTAGACTATGATAGCCAGACTTTTTTATATAAAAACTATTGGAGAAAAATAGAAGAAAAATTAACGAATAAGGTTATTTCAGATTTTATAAGAGATTATTTAACCATGAAGGAAGGCATAGTTGCTAAACAAAGTAAGGTATATGAAGCATTCAAAATATATTTTTATAATAATAAGTACTCATCAGAAGAGATAGCAAGTGAGCTTTTAATATATTCCCAATATTATAGAGAAATATTGGATGCGAAAACAAATATTGAAGAATTAGATAGGCAGATTAGATATATAAATGATATCAAAAGTTCAGTAACATATCCTTTTTTACTTAAATTACTAGATGATTACAAGTATAACATAGTATCTAAAAGAGAAATCATAGAGGTGCTAGAGATAATAGTCTCCTATTTGTATAGGAGAAGTATATGTGGAATACCTACTAATGCTTTAGGTAAAATATTTTCAGGGATGTCAAGTGAAGTTGAAGAACGCATCAATAAAGGAGAGGGCTATGTTGATGCAGTTACTGACTATTTGATGAGTAGAACAGGAACTGGAGTTTTTCCACGTAATGAAGAGTTCAAAAAGAGTTTTTTAGAAACTGATATGTATAGTAAGAATAACAGATTATCTAAGATAATATTACATACAATAGAAGCAAAGAACCATAAGGAAGTTGTAGATATAGATCAATTAACGGTGGAACATATCTTACCACAAACTTTAACAAATGAGTGGAATATAGAACTTGGTAAAAAAGCTCATGAGGTTCATGCATTATATAGAAATACTATAGGGAATTTAACTTTAACTAATTACAATTCAGAAATGGCAAATAAAAGTTTTGACGATAAGAAAATCTATTATTCTAAGTCAAATATAAATCTAACCAGAGATTTAATTCATTATAAAAATTGGACTGAGAAAGAAATCTTAGACAGAGGAGATAAGCTGTTTATATACATAAAAGAGATTTGGCCTTTACCATACGATAGATATAAGAGTATTGGTGAAGAAAGGCTATTGAGCAATCAAGAATATTCAATAAATGATAATATAGTTGTGACAGGTTATAGTCCTAAGAAATTAATAATAGATAAAAACAAAATTGATATTGGCTCATGGAGGGATATGTTAACTGAAAGTTGTGATTATTTATATAGAAAAGATGATGAATTATTCTTTTCATTAAAATATAAGTCTATATATAAAACTTTTTTATCTACAGAAGACTCTGGTTTAAGAAGATCTCATAAAGTAGCTGAAGATTTATTTGTAGAAACAAATTACAGTGCTAAAGATATAGTTAGCTATGTATCATTACTTTTTGAAGAATATGGCATGGAAGATCAAGTATACTTTGAGCTAAAATAGATAGTTTAATAAGTTAATAAAGGTGCAAGAAGGTAATGAGGAATATAAATTAAATATAAATATAAAAAGGTATATGGTGCATATATCTTTTTTATTGATTAAATATATTAGGGGTATATAATATTAATGACTTAAGACTATGTGTGTTCATAGATGAAAGATGGAGGAAGTTATGCTTCAATTAAAAGATATAAGAAAAGAATATAGAACAGGAGACTTGGTCCAAAGGGCCTTGGATGGGGTCAGCTTAAACTTAAGGGAAAATGAGTTTGTAGCTATATTAGGACAGAGTGGATCTGGTAAAACCACCCTCTTAAATATTATAGGAGGCTTAGACCGCTATGATAGTGGAGATTTAATAATAAATAATATTTCTACCAAATCCTATAAGGATAGGGATTGGGACTCCTATAGAAACCATACAGTAGGCTTTGTTTTTCAAAGCTATAATTTAATACCCCACCAAAGTATTTTATCCAATGTGGAGTTGGCCCTGACTATATCAGGAATATCCAGAAGTGAGAGAAGAAAAAGAGCCCTTAAGGCCTTGGAAGATGTAGGCCTAAAGGACCATGTAAATAAAAAGCCCAACCAAATGTCAGGAGGCCAGATGCAAAGAGTGGCCATAGCCAGAGCCTTGGTAAATAATCCAGATATACTTTTGGCTGATGAACCTACAGGAGCCTTGGATAGTGAAACTAGTATCCAGGTAATGGAGCTGTTAAAAGAAGTGGCCCAGGATAGGTTGGTAGTTATGGTAACCCACAATCCAGAGTTGGCTGAAGACTATGCTACAAGGATAGTCAGATTAAGTGATGGAAAAATCATAGATGACACCAGGCCCTTTGTCTTAGAAGATGAAAAGGAAGAGGCCAAGCATAAAAATATGGGTAAATCATCCATGTCATTTTTAACAGCCCTTTCCTTAAGCTTTAATAACTTAAAGACCAAGAAGGGGAGGACCCTACTTACAGCCTTTGCAGGTTCCATAGGCATTATAGGGATAGCCTTGATTTTATCCTTGTCCAATGGAGTTAATAGCTACATAGAGGATATACAAAAAGATACTATGGTATCTTATCCCATCACCATAGAAAAAGAAGCCATGGACCTGGCCAGTTTAATGGAGGCAGGTAAAAACACTGCAGAGGAAGAAAAAAAGGATGATAAGAAGGATAGAAATCCAAAGAAAATATATTCCAATAGTAAGGGGCTAGAACATGCTTCAACCATGACCACTAGTATTGATAAAAATAATCTTACAGCCTT
>JASLIL010000071.1 GCA_030152145.1 Tissierellales bacterium | reverse complement strand
CCAAAATATAAAATACCCTGCTTATCGGCTTCGGAGTGAAAGATATGTTGGTAGCAGCGACTTCTATGTCGCCATTACTCTATTGCAATACATATGGAGGGACAGAGCCCTCCGCTACCAGAAGATAAGGTTAATACGTTTCTGCTTCGAAATAAAAAAGTTTTGATTGATACTTTATTATGATATATATGGAGGCGCAGAGGCCTCCGCTACCGAAAGATAAGGTTAATGCTTTTCTGCTTAGAAATAAAAGAGTTTTGATTGATACTTTATTATTGTATATATGGAGACAGGGCGGTAAGTTCTTGGCCAAGGAAGAACACCTTGGAGAACTCTCACATGAGACCTACTAGCCAAATCAAAGATTTGGGTTAGGGCTGCAAGGGCTCCGCTACCAGAATATAAGATTTATACACTTCTACTTCAAAGTAGCCTTTTTACATAAAAAATGGAAGCTGGGCTTCCATTTCTAGTTTCCTTCTATATTTACTTTTTTTACTTCTTTTATTTCCCTGCCTAGAAGGTTTCCTCCTACTCTTTTGAACTTTTCTGGGTCGTCACTTACATAGTATTGGACTTTTCCTCCGTCTAGTTTGCTGGATTCTAGCTCTTTTTCTTTTAGAATTGTCTTTGTTAGCTTGGCTGTTTCGTAGGCTGGGTTTACTAGGGTTACATTGTCGCCCATTACCTTGTTTATTGTGTATCTTAGGGCTGGGTAGTGGGTGCAGCCTAGGACTAGGGTGTCTACATTGTGTTCTTTTAGGCCTATTAGGTATTTTTTAGCTGTTATATAGGCTACGTCTGTGCTTTCCCAGCCTTCTTCTACTATTGGTACAAATAGGGGGCAGGCTACTCCTATTACTTCGATTCTGCCGTTTAACCTTCTTAGGGTTTGCTGGTAGGATTGGCTGTTTATAGTTCCTTCTGTGCCTATTATTCCTATTGTGTTATTTTTTGTAGCTTTTATTGCTCCTTTTGAGCCTGGGTCTATTACTCCTATCATGGGTATGTCAAATATTTCTTGGGCTTGTTCCATAGCTAGGGCTGTTGCTGTGTTACAGGCTATTACTATTGCTTTTATATTTTTACTTAGGAGAAATTTTACTGATTGATTAAAGTATTTTATTACTGTTTCTTTGGAGCGGGTTCCGTAGGGGATCCTGGCTGTGTCTCCAAAGTAGATTAGGTCTTCTCCTGGTAGTTGTTCTATTACTTCGTTTAGGACTGTTAGTCCTCCTATTCCTGAGTCAAATACTCCTATTGGTCTTTTGTCCATTATTACACCATCTTTCTATATTGCTTTAGTTTTGTATACCTTTTTATATTTTTTTTCTAGTTTTCTTTTACATATTTCTAGGTCTTCTAAGTTTTCAAATATACCAAAGACTGTTGGTCCACTGCCTGACATTAGGCTGCCTAGGGCTTTTTCTTCTTTCATTATGGCTTTTATTTCTGCTATTTCAGGGTGGATTTCTATTACTGGTCCTTCCATTATATTATACATATTTTCAGCTAGACTTTTCAGGTCTTTTTTTTCTAAATTTCTTAGTATTTTATCTACTTTTGTTTCTCTTTTGTCTTTACCCATTTTTAGGGCTTGGTAGACCTTAGGGGTGCTTACTTTTATGTTTGGGTTTACTAGGAGGATTTCCATGTCTAGTCTGTCTAGTTTTTCTAGTTTTTCCCCTATGCCTTTTGCTAGGGCTGTGCCTCCCTGGAGGGTGAAGGGGATGTCGGCACCTACTTTTCCCCCTAAAGCTTGTAGTTCTTCTAGGCTTAAATTTAGGTTATAGAGGGTGTTTAGCCCTTTTAGGGCGGCGGCTCCATTTGTGCTTCCTCCTGCTAGTCCTGCAGCTACCGGTATGTTTTTTTCTATGTGAATGGCAGCTGGGAGCTTCTTTTTTGTATAGTTTTCTAGTGCTTGGTGGCATTTGTAGACTATGTTATTGGAGTCTAGGGGGATTTCTCCTGTGTTGGAGCTTAGTTCCAGTCCCTTTTCTATTTTTTTTATCTTTAGTGTGTCTTTTAGGTCTATGCTTTGCATTATGCTTTCTATATTATGATAGCCGTCTGGGCGTTTGTTTACTATGTCTAGGGATAGGTTGATCTTCCCATAGGAGCTTATTTCTATTTCTTCCATTTTTGCTACCTCTTTTCTTTTATTATATGTATATTTTAACATAAGAAGGGGGAAATACAGTTGGAAGTTTAGAGTTTAAAGTTTAAAGTTTAAAGTTAAATGAAAAGAGAAAAAGATAAATGCAAAAGATCCAAAATATAAAATACCCTGCTTATTGGCTTCGGGGTAAAAAAATTTAAATTGATACTTTATTATGGTATGTATGGAGGCATGGGCGGTAAGTTCTTGGCCAAGGAAAAGCACCTTGGAGAACTCTCACATGAGACCTAACAAGTTTTTGGGGATTTCAAAAACTATTGTAGATCCTATGTCAAAAATCCCCAAAGCGTATTCTGCTTTGGCTAGGATTTGACGGCCAACGGCTCCGCTACCAAAAGATAAAATCCACACTTCCAGCTCAATATTCTGCATATAAAAAGAGAAATGCTGGGCATTTCTCTTGGATTTCTTCTTTAAATTTATTTATAATTTCTAACCTATTCCTAGTAGGGTTTGGGCTACTGAGAAGTAGACCATTAGTGCTAGGGCGTCTACTATTGTTGTTATTAATGGTCCTGCCATTATGGCTGGGTCCATTTTTAGTTTCTTTGCTAGTATTGGTAGCATTCCTCCTACTACTTTTGCTATTACTACTGTTACGAATAGGGTTATTGATATTGTTAGGGCTATCATTGGGCCTACTGTGTCAAAGGTGTAAATTCTTATAAAGTTTACTACTGCTAGTACTAGTCCTACTATTAGGCTGACTCTAAATTCCTTCCAGACTACCTTGCCTGCGTCTTTTGGTTCTATGTCACCTAGGGCTAGTCCCCTTATTATTAGGGTTGAGGATTGACTTCCTGAGTTTCCTCCTGTGTCCATTAGCATTGGTACGAAGGCGTTTAGAACTATTGCTGCTTGAAGTACTTCTTCGTAGCCTCTGATTATTCTGCTGGTGAAGGTTGCTGAAATCATTAGGAATAGTAGCCAGATTATTCTTTGCTTTGCTAGTCCGAAGACGCTGGCTTCTAGGTAGGGGTCTTCTGATGGTGACATTGCTGCCATCTTTTGAAAGTCCTCTGTGGTTTCCTGATCCATTACGTCCATTATGTCGTCAAAGGTTATTATTCCTGTTAGTCGGTCTTCCCTGTCTACTACTGGTAGGGCTAGGAAGCCGTATTTTTTAAAGATGTCTGCTACTTCTTCCTGGTCGTCTCTGGTGTTTACGTAGACTACGTCCTTGTCCATTATGTCTTCTATTTTTAGGTCTTCATCGCTGATTACTAGTTTTCTTAGGGATACTATTCCTTCTAGAATCCTATTTTCATCTATTACATAGCAGGTGTAGACTGTTTCCTTGTCTAGGCCAGTTTCCTTGATGTGCCTGAGTGCTTGACCTACTGTGCTTTTCTTTCTTAGCTCTACGTATTCTATGGTCATTAGGCTTCCTGCTGAGTCTGCTGGATATTTTAAAAATTTATTTATTAGGTTTCTTCTTTCTTCGTCTGTGTGTTGTAGTACTTTGTTTACTACTGTTGCCGGCATTTCTTCTAGCATGTCTATCATGTCGTCAAAGAATAATTCATCTACTATGTCTTGTAGTTCCTTGTCTGTTATTATGGAGATGAAATCTTCTTGTTGTTCTGGTGATAGGCTGGAGAATACTTCTATTGCCAGATCTTTTGGTAACATTCTAAAGAGAAGTAGAGATGTGTGTAGGTCTAGCGGTTCAAATAGTTCGGCTATGTCTACGGCTCTCATTTCTTCTAGTTCTTTTTTCAGCTGAATGTAGTTTTTACTTTCTATTAATTCGTATAATTTATTTGTTTCCATATTAACCCCCTAAAAAGCGCTAATGTTGATGATTAGTGCTTTTGTTTTTATAGTTTTGTTTTTCTGATAACTCGAAGGCTCAGTATCCACTAACCATCATCTCCTTTCTGTCTTTTTTAAGTCTAATATGGCACACTTTTTGTGTTCTAATATAAGACGATTTATGGTTACCCAACCGTTTATCATTTTAGTACATCCTTTATTATAAGCAGTTTTAGCCTATAAATCAAATTATAGTTATAATTTTAATGAAATTTCTTAGGTATTATTCTATTTTTTACATGAAAAAAGCAGACCTTTCGGTCTGCAAAAAAGGAGTCTTAAGAAGGAATTACACTAAATCCTTTTCTTAGCCAGCTGTCACTGTAGTCTACTGTGAATGCTGGGAATGTTTCTAATAAGTCATCTTCTACTATAAAAGTGAAGTTGTCTACTTGAGTTTTTGAGTCTCCGTCTTTTAGCTCGTCCAGAGCTATAGCAAATGATGGTCCTGCTCAACCATAACCTGCCAAGTAAATTCTTAATGGTTTTTCTTTTTCTGATGTTGCTTTTACTAGTTCTTCTTTTGCTCTATCTGTAATTGTTATATCCATAATCGATTCCTCCCCACATTTTATCTTCCGTTGTTCTTTATATACCCTTATCGGGTATCCGTAAACATATATTACACTAATATTTAGGGCTTGTCAAGAAAAAAGAATCTCTAGCTTTAAACTAGAGATTCTTTTTTTATAGGGTTCCCCCTGGTAGGATCATATCTAATATTCCTATTACTATTGCTCCTATGATTGCACTCCATAGGGTTATGTTGAATCCTGATACTAGCTTGTTGGTTAGTAGAAGGATTGCTACTGTTACTACAAAGCCTACAAAGCCTCTGCCAAATGGTGATGCTTTTACCCCTATTAGCTTTTGTACTAGATAGTCTAGAAGAGCTATTATTACTGATGCTGTTAGAGCTACTCCTAGTCCGTCTATTGTAAATCCCCTGGTGAAAAATGCCGCTATACCTATTACAATTGCTGTGATGATGATTCTTTTTAGAATTTGTCCAAATGTTTGTCCTTCATTCATTTTCCTCATCCCCTTTTTTGTGTAATATGTTCGTGTTTTAATTATACCCATTGTTTTAGTTTTGAAAACAAATTGTGGATTGGGGATAAAACATTTGAAAAACAATTAATTCTTTTTATGTACTTATGTTATATAAAGTGTTCACTATTTATAGTAATTGTGGTATATTAATTATAGTAGGTGAATAAGCATACCTAATTAATATAACTTTATGGTGAGGAGGCTTTATAATGGAGATTACTAAGGATATGCGAATAGCTGAGCTTATTCGTAATAAACCGGAAGCTATAGATATACTGTTAAGTTTTGGTCTTGGATGTATAGGATGTCCAGCTAGCCAAATGGAGAGCTTAGAAGAAGCTGCTATGGTTCATGGACTTGATGTTGATGAGCTTTTAAAGGCTTTAAATAAGTAGATAAAAAAACAGCAGCTTTGGCTGCTGTTTTTTGTTGCCTTTATTTATTTATTAATTGGTCTATTCTAGCTTGATCAAATCCTACTACTTCTTCTCCATCTATAACTAAAACAGGAACTCCCATATGTCCCATGCTCATTAGTTCTTTTCTAGCTGCTGAGTCTTCTTGGATGTTTTTCTCTTCGAATTCTACACCCTTTTCTTTTAAATAATCTTTTGCTAAAGTACAATATGGGCATGTATTACTTGAATATACTAATACTTTTGACATTTAAATTCCCTCCTAAATATTCCTCTGATTTATTGACTAGTTTCATTATACCCCCTTAGGGTATGACTGTCAAGCTTTTCTTTCATTTTATATTTTACCCTGCCTTATGTCTTATTAACCATTAATTTTAGTTGTGGCTTACGTGTTCTAGTCCTTGTTTAAATAATTCTAGGACGTGGTCGTCGTCTAGTGAGTAGATTACTAGTTTGCCTTCTCTTTTGTATTTTACTAGCCTTAGGTTTCTTAAGAGCCTTAGGTGGTGGGAGATGGCTGATTGTGTCATGTCTAGTAGATTTGCTATGTCACAGACGCATAGGGGCGATTTGGAGAGGACATAGATTATTTTTAGTCTTGTTGGGTCGCCTATGGCCTTGAAGATTTTTGACAGATCTTCTACTATTTCGTCTGAGTAGATGCTGTCTTTTATTTTCCTTAGTTCTTCTTCTGGTGTTGAACTTGCTGAACATATTAGGTTGTTTTCTTCTTTTTTCATAAGTTTTCTGCTTTTGCAGTTCCCTCCTTTCTAGACTTTTAGTTTTTCTATTTCCTGACTTATGGCTGCGTAGTTTTCTATGCTTAGATTTTCTGCTCTTAGGTTTTCCTTTAGGTCTAACTTTTCTAGGATTCCTTTTAGTTCTTCTTTTGATAGGTCTAGATAGCCTGTGGTCATTGAGTTTAGGATGGTTTTTCTTCTTTTACCGAAGGCTGATTTTACTAGACTGAAGAAAATTTCCTTGTTTACTTTTGGCAGATCTTCTTTTAGCTTTAGTTGAACTACGGCTGATTCTACCTTGGGTCTTGGGATGAAGACTGTGTTTGGTACTCTTAGGATTATTTCTGTGTTGGCGTAGAAGTTGGCGAAGACTGATAGGGCTCCGTAGTCCTTGTCTTTTTCTGTGGAGACTATGCGGTCTGCTACTTCTTTTTGAATCATTACTGTTATGCTGTCTATATTGTAGCTGTTTTCTAGGAGCCTGGCTAGGATGGGGGTTGTTATGTTGTAGGGTAGGTTGGCTACTACCTTTACTGGTCCTCCTCCTAGTTTTTCTTCTAGTATTCTATCTAGGTCTACTTCTAGTATGTCTCCTGGATAGATTTCTATATTGTCTTGTTCTTTTAGGGTTTGGGATAGGATGCCTACAAATTGCTGGTCTATTTCTACGGATAGGACCTTTTTGGCTTTTAGGGCTAGTTCTTCTGTTAGGACTCCTATGCCTGGGCCTATTTCTAGAACATAGTCTTCTTCTCCTATGCCTGCACCTTCTACTATGTTTCTTACTATGTTTCCATCTATTAGGAAGTTTTGTCCCAGACTTTTTGACATGTTGATCTTGTTGTGGGACATTATTTCCTTTACGTATTGAGGATTGTATAGTCTTTTCTTCATTAGTTTTCCTCCAATTTTTCTAAGGCTTCTACGAATTCCTCTCGTGTTATGCCGAAATTGTTTAGTCTGTTTAAAAATTGCTTGCCGTTACCGTAGCCTATACCTAGTAGGTGACCTAGTTGATCTCTTTTTTCCATGGAGTCTTGGGCTCCTATTAGTCCTAGGTTTATTAGGTCTTCTTTTTTAAAGAGTTGCCTTTTTTCTTCTACTTCTGGTCTAGCCTTGTAGATGGCTTGTCTTATGTCTTCTGCTGTGGCATTTTCTACGCCTATGTCTCCTTTTTTAAGGGCCTTGCCTTGAGGTAGGAAGGCGTGCTTGCAGTTCTTTAGGTCCTTGGAGATTCTTCTTCTTATTTGCTCTCCTGCAAAGTCTGGGTCTGTTAGGATTATTACCCCTTTTTTATCTGCTATATTTTTAAGGTCTCTTAGGAACCTGTCACCGTAGCCAAAGCCACCTGTGGCTATGACTTCTGCTTCTAGGGCAGATTTAACTTTACTTATGTCGTCTTTTCCTTCTACTACTATTATTTCCTTGATCATTTTAACACCTCTGTAAAGACAAAAGGAGGTTTCCCTCCTTTTGTTTAGATTTGAAATAGTTTTTTTGTGTTTTCCCTGCTGGCCTTGGCTAGGTCTTCTGTTGATAGGCCTAGTTCTTCTGCTATTCTTGCTGCTACATATCTTACATTGCTTGGTTCATTTCTCTTGCCTCTTTTTGGTTCTGGCGCCAGATAGGGTGAGTCTGTTTCTATCATTAGCCTGTCTAGGGGTATGGCCTTTAGGGCCTGTCTGGTTTTTTCCCCATTTTTAAAGGTTACTGGCCCTGCTATGGAGATGTAGAAGCCTAGGTCTATATATTTCTTGGCTAGGTCTTGGTCTCCTGAGTAGCAGTGCATTACGCCTTTTAAGTTGCCGTCTTGTTGGGCCTTTAGTATTTCATAGCTGTCTTGATCGGCGTCTCTTGAGTGAACTATTATGGGCAGGTCTAGCTTTTTGGCTAGCTCTATTTGCTCTATGAACCTGGCCTTTTGTATTTCCCTGGGGGAGTTGTCATAGTAGTAGTCTAGGCCTATTTCTCCTATGGCTACTACCTTTTCCCTTTTTGCAAAGGCTTCTAGGATCTTAAGACTTCCTTGGTCCATTTCCTTGGCATCGTGGGGATGGAAGCCTACTGCTGCGTAGATCTTAGGGTGCTTTTCTGCTAGGTTGACTGCGTCCATGCTGGTCTTAAGATCTACGCCTGGGTTTATTACTAGTTCTATCTTGTCTTTTTCCAGATCTTCTATTAGTTGTTCCCTGTCTTGGTCAAATCTAGGGTCTGTTATGTGTGCGTGACTGTCTATAAACATAGTTTTCACTCCTTAGGAGATTATTGCTCCTGAGTTTATGTCTTCTAGGGTGCTTACTAGTGTTAGCTTTTTACCTTTTGAAGCCGCTAGTAGCATGCCTGAAGATTCTACTCCTCTTAATTTTACTGGTTTTAGATTTGTTACTGCTACTACCTTTTTACCTATTAGGTCTTCTGCCTGATAGTGTTTTCTGATTCCTGATACTATTTGTCTTTTTTCTTCTCCTATTTTAACTTGTAGGACTAGTAGCTTGTCGGCGTCTGGGTGATTTTCTGCTTCTACTATTTCTCCTACCTTAAATTCTACTTTTGCAAAGTCATCTATTGATATAAAGTTTTCTTCTACTTCTTCTAGTTCTTTTTTCTCTTCCACTTTTACTATACCTCTTTCCTTGTTTAGCTTTTCATGGGCCTTGCCTATTTTTTCTAGTTCTTTTTCTATTTCTAGTCTTGGGAATAGGACTTGTCTTTGACCCATTTCTGTTCCTGCTTCTATTTTACCCCAAATCCTAGCTTCTTCCCACTTTACTTCTTCCTTGTAGCCTATCTGATCTAGGATGGCTTTTGAAGTTTTGCCCATGAATGGGTTTATTAGGAAGGCTACTATTCTTATGCTTTCTATTAGGTTGTAGAGTACTGTGTTTAGTCTGTCCCAATTTTCTTCTTTTGCTAGTACCCATGGTTCTGTTTCATCTATATACTTATTGGTTCTTCTTACTAGCTTCCAAATTTCCTCTAGGGCTTTTGAGAAGGCTAGATTTTCCATGTGTTTTTCTAGTTTTTCCTGGACAGCTTCAGCCCTTTCTATTAGGTCCTTATCTATCTCTTCTATATTAGTGGCTGCTGGAAGCTTGCCGTCATTGTATTTTTCTACCATTTTAACTGTTCTGCTTACTAGGTTTCCTAGGTCATTGGCTAGGTCTGAGTTTAGTCTTTGAAGGAACTTTTCCTTGGAGAAGGATCCGTCTTGTCCAAAGGAGAATTCCCTTAGTAGAAAGTACTTGAAAGCATCTATGCCGTATAGCTCTATTAGTGGCTCTGGGTAGATTACATTTCCCTTTGATTTTGACATTTTATCATTTTCAAATAGGATCCAGCCATGGCCAAATACCTTTTCTGGTAGTGGTAGGTCTAGGGCCATTAGAACTGCTGGCCATATTATAGTGTGGAATCTTACTATTTCTTTTCCTACCAGTTGAACATTTGCTGGCCAATACTTTTGGTAGAGCTCATCATTTTCTGAGTCGTAGCCTAGGCCTGAAATATAGGCTAGTAGGGCATCTACCCATACATAGACTACATGGTCCTTATCAAAAGGTACCTTTACTCCCCAGTCAAAGCTGGTACGGGTTACGCAAATATCTTCTAGTCCTTCCTTTATAAAGTTGTTTATCATTTCATTTTTTCTTGATTCTGGTTCTAGGAAGTCTGCCTTTTCCTTGTATAGTTCTTCTATTCTTTCTCTGTAGTCTGATAGTTTAAAGAAGTAGGCTTCTTCACTGGTTGTGTGTACTGGCCTGTGACAGTCTGGGCACATTCCCTTTTCGTCTAGTTGACTGTCTGTCCAGAAAGATTCACATGGTGTACAGTAGAGTCCTTCGTATTTTGACTTGTAGATGTCTCCTTGCTTGTAGAGTTTTTCAAATACTTTTTCTACTAGCTCCATATGTTCCTTGTCTGTTGTTCTTACAAACTTGTCGTAGTCTATTTCTAGTTCTTCCCATAGTTTTTTTATGTTGTCTACTATTCCGTCTACATAGGCTTTTGGTTCCAGTCCTTTTTCCTTGGCCTTGTCTTGTATTTTTTGACCGTGTTCGTCTGTTCCTGTTAGGAAAAATGTGTCGTATCCTTGAGCCTTTTTAAATTTCTTTAGGGTGTCTGCTGCTACTGTTGTGTAGGTGTGACCTATGTGCAGGTTGTCACTTGGGTAGAATATTGGTGTTGTTATATAGTATTTTTTCAAAATAATCCCTCCTATTATATAGTAAATAAAAAAACCTTCTTCTCTTATATAGAGACGAAGGTTGTAGTTTCGCGTTACCACTCTAATTTTCCACTTCCATTAAGAAGTGGACTCAATAGGTTTGCCCGTAATCTTTAACGAGATCAGTCGCTAGGGCCTAATTATTTGACCTTAGAATTTAAGGGCCATCTTCAATAGTAACTTTCTACTAGCTTTCACCTAACCTAGTTCTCTGTAAGTAAATTTACTATCTACTCTTCCTTGCATTATTTTTATCTTTATTAAAGTGTTTTTTATTGTAGATATAATATATCCAATCAGCCTTATATTGTCAAGATATAGAGAAAATTAGCTTTGTCAAATCTAGTAAGAAATCGAACCAAATCTGTATTTTGCAAGGCTTAGAGCTTTGTCAAATATAGTTTCATTTTCTAACTAAATGGTGTTTTTAGGCTAATTGTTACAGATTCTTAACAATTAAGCTAGCCTATTTCAAATTTTATAATCTTAACTATTTTGTAACTTCTTTAAAATATTGATTTACCTAGCTTTAAAGGAATGAAATAAAATTTCAGAAATTTCTCTTTTTTATAACCGATTGGGAAAATATGGAAAAATACAAGGGTTTTTGACCTAAAAAAGCCCTATAAATTTGACATAAAAAAACTATTTTACTAAAATGCTAAATAGTCAAAAAAACAGGAGGGAAAAGAATGGATAATTTTTCGAAGAAGATGACTGGAAAATTAAAAGTTATACTACTTTTAGTTTTGGTTGCTAGTCTATCTTTAGGAGCGTATATTAATACTGCCAAAGAAATTAAACTAACTATTGATGACGAAAACAAAAACGTTAAGACATATAAACACACAGTAAAGGAACTAATAGAAGAACTAGAACTTGATATTAAGAAGGGATCTTATGTTAGTGTTCCATTGGATAATGAATTAAAGAGTGGAATGCATATTCAAGTTAATAGCCCAGTTACTTATATCTTAAATGATAATGGGGTTAGGACAGAAATTAAGTCACCTTACAAGAATGTTATTAATATACTAGAGGATTTTAAGATTATATTAGGTGAAAAAGATTATACTGTGCCAGAGTTACATGAGAGAATGGAGCCTGGTAAGGAAATCGAGGTAGTTAGAGTTAAGGAGACAGTGGAAACTGTTGAGGAAGAAATTCCTTTTAAGGAAGTTGTTGAAGAAGATAAGAAACTTGAGGAAGGCAAGACCAAGATTGTTGAAGAAGGTAAGCCTGGTATCAAGGAGAAGAAGGTTAAGAAGATCTTCGAAAACGGAGAGATTGTTGCTAGAGTTTTATTGGAAGAAAAGATAGTTAGAGAGCCTGAAGATAAGGTAATAATGAAGGGTACTATGAAGGCACCTGTAATTAAGACTAGTAGAGGTAATTTTAGGGCTAAGAAGACTATTTCCATGAAGGCTACTGCCTACGATGACAGCCCAGCTTCCCAGGGTAAATGGGTTGGGGTTACTGCTAGTGGTATGAAGCCACAGCGTGGAGTTGTAGCGGTGGATCCTAGAGTTATTCCTTTGGGAACAAAGCTTTATGTAGAAAGTACTGATGGTTCTCCAGATTATGGTTACTGTGTTGCTGGAGATACTGGTGGAGCTATAAAGGGTAATAGAATAGACCTTTTCTTCCACAAGAGAAGTGAAGTTAGGAATTTTGGTAGAAGATCTGTAAAAGTTCATATATTAAACTAGTCATTTAATCTATGGTTTTAATAATTAATAGAAGCCCAGGCCTAAGCCTGGGTTTTTTAGTTGGGGAGAAAACAGTTTAAAGTTTAAAGATAAAAGTGTAAAGTTAAGTGCGGAAGAACAGTTTAAAGATAAAAGAGTTAAGTACGTAAAACATTCAAAATATAAAATATCCTACTTACCTGCTCCGAAGCAAAAGAGCCTATCATAGGGACATGGCTCCTGCCTTGTCCGCGTTAAAAAGCCTTTTTGTGGCCTTTAACGAAATCTCCAATTCCTTACCTTGTCTCGAATAATTATGGAAAGCCTGTGCTTTCCTTTGGAGGAGATAAGGTTAATACGTTTCTGCTTCGGAGAAACTCTTCTATAACATATGCTTTACTTTGATCTTGCGGGCTTAGGTGGACCTAAGCCCCTACGCGAAGCAAGTGTAGGTTCCGTAACTGACTGGAGTATTGATACATTCAAAATATAAAATATCCTACTTACCTGCTCCGAAGAAACAAGGCCTATCGTAGGGACATGGCTCCTGCCTTGTCCGCGTTAAAAAGCCTTTTTGTGGCCTTTAACGAAATCTCCAATTCCTTACCTTGTCTCGAATAATTATGGAAAGCCTGTGCTTTCCTTTGGAGGAGATAAG
>JASLIL010000059.1 GCA_030152145.1 Tissierellales bacterium | reverse complement strand
GACCTTTATAATAGAGACTTCGTACTAGAACCCTTGGTAGAAATTGAAGAGAACTTTTTAGATCCTAGAAAAAATAAAACTGTAAAAGAACTTCTTATAGAACTAAAGAATCAGGCCTAGGCCTGATTCTCTTTAATATTTTAATCTTTTAATATTTTAATCTTCTATTTTTTTCAATCTATAGTTATAGTAAGGTGATTCATCAAAGTTTACTATAAAGTACAGAGTCGCCAATAAAAAGAAAAAACTGCTTACTCTGGACATTAAGTATCCTAATCTTCCAAACATGTAGAGAAACTTAGATAAAAGAAGATCTATTACTCCAAAAGGTAGAAAAGTTACCAGAAATCTTGTAGCTAAACTAGCCTGATCTAATTTTTCTTTTTCAACTTCATATGCTTCTAAATTTTTTTCAGCCACATCTTTACCTCCTTAAATATGATTATATCTAATCATAGCATATAGAAGACTTAAAATAAATCTCTTTGGATTTTGTCTAAAAATACATCTATATGCTTTGTGGAGTAGTCCATAGCTGCCTTCTTATCTTTATTCTCTATAGAAAGTACTATATCCTCTAAAGAATCTGTAAACAAGTCTATGCTGTCAACTTGATCCTGGCAGTAATTCCAAAATCTTGAAGTATGTATATGTAACCTAGTCAGCATCTCCTCCAAACAATTATTCTCTGTATTCTCCAGTATAATCCTATGAAAAAGGTCATCAGCCTTAACTACCTTCTTATAGTCCCTCTCTATATTATACTCTTTTAACTCCTTAACTATAGACCTTAACCTCTCCCTATCCTCTATGCCTATATTATCTATGGCCAAGGATGCAGCATAGGGATCTAGGACTCTAGTTACATCAAATATACACTTCATCTCCTTAAAATCTACAGCCGAAACCTGGGCACCAAATCTCGGAATAATATTTAATAGGTTGTCATTTTTTAAGTCTTGAAAAGCCCTTCTTATAGGTGTTCTACTTAGTTTAAACTCCTCTGCCAACTCTGTTTCATTTAATATATCCCCTGGTTGGTACTCTAGTTCTATAATACGCTTTTGTAAAATTTTATAAACCTCATCCTTACCTACTTTATAATCACTCACCTTTTCCCTCCTTACTGATATACAATTATAATACCTCTTGTTTTTCAGCCACACTTCTATTATAACAGTTATGTGAATATTTTGAAAACAAAAAAATAGCCAGAATAAAAATTCTAGCTATTTTTCTAGGAAACTTCCCTAACCATTATAAGTTCTCCATTAATATCTAATTCTCCAGTATAGTCAAAACCATATTCCTTGTAGAGTCCTGCAGCCAATTTGTTTTCCTTGTAGACACTAAGATAAACCCTATCACAATCATAGTTATCCTCTATAATGCCAAGAACTTCCTCAAATGACTTTCTTCCAAAACCCTTGCCCTGTTCCTCCTTGTCGATTAGGAGCCTGTCAAACCAAACCCTTTCATTTTTCTTACCTAGGTTAAAACAGCCATACATGGCAAAACCTACTGGAGCCCCTTTTACATAAAGTCCCACTGGATTATATTCCTTGTGAATTCTTGCATCCTCTAGGCACTCTGGAACTGTTTCTACAAATCCCCTCTGACTTGCCTTCACCTCCAGCTCCATAAGTTCCCTTACATTTTCACAGGATAGATCCCTGACCTCAACTTCCATAAAAACCACCTTTATATATTTAAATTTTTTATAATATTATCATATCACTTTCTGTGAAAATTACAAATTTTCTATCTATTCTACCCCTAGTGGTCTAGCCCTATTAGATTAAAGACCTATTTTTAAGACAAAAAAATCCCCTAGATCAAAGTCTAGGGGCAGATAACTACCAAGCTATATCTATATTTCTTATATTTTTAGGATTAGGCTTTCCCTGGCTAGCAAGTATTAAGGCCTCCCTAAAATTATTAAACTCTCTTTCCCCAAACTTATTGAAGTCTTCCAGCTCAACCTCTAAAAGTGAGCAGGGTATGGATATAAACTTAAAGTCCACCTTAGGCTCATAGTTTAATTCCCTAAGCTCATCAATCTTATGGTCTGGATAGATCATTCTAAAGCTTTCATTTTCCTTGTGGGGATACTCGTAGATCTTGTAGTTATTAAAATTAAGACCTATAGTACCACCCTTTTCTAAATACCTAAAATAGGAATCCTCCCTTAGGTCCTCTGGTATATAGGACAGCAAGTTCCTGTGAATCTTATAGGCCTTGTCTACATCTCTATCTATATCAAAAAATTCATCTATAAGCTTAAATACCTCTTCTTCATTATACATATAAAAAACCTCCTTACTCTTCTAAACCATATATACCCAACCACAGTATACTTAATACTATTCTTTAAACCTTCCCCATAGAAAAATATAGGCTAGAAAAAATAGTATGGGTATAAAGATTAAAAGTAAAAATATAAAGAGCCTTCCATACTTTTTCTTAAAAATCTTATTTCCCACAACCTATCACCTCTAATTACTTATACCCTATTAGAAAGTAAAAAATAGAGGCTCCTGATTAGGAATTCAGGCCAGCCTCTATAAAATCTGATAACTCTATTAAAAAATTCTCACTTTCTCTACCATCAAGATAATCTGTAGGAATATCCAGCATATTTAAGCTTATATTCCTTAAACCAGCCTCATACTCAAGCTCTTCTATGTAAATACCCTTCCTAGCCCTAATTCCACAGGTTGGGCTATTGTTAATTCCTATTATACCAACTATATTATAGCCTGCCTTAAGATAGGTTTCTAGCTGATCTAGCTGGTCACTAGCCAGGGATCTATTAAGCTTCCTATAGTCCTCTGTGTCATACTCCTCCTTGGTCATAGGCTTTCTCTCTAGTCCAAGCTGTCTATACTCTGGACAAGGCATCTGATGAATGCCCAAGCCCTTATCCATAAGAAATCTTATAACATCATAATAGGCTCCCTTAGACCTGGCCAAGGGTTCAACCACCGTATTTTGATTTAAAATACAATGAGATAGGAATACTATATCCTTACTTCTTTCCATTAGAAAGCACTCCTTGTATATCTTTTAGGTAAAAGTTCTATAACAAAAGATACTATAGCACAGCTAAGAATTTTATCTACAAGATTACTTGCAACTCTAGGAAGAAAGGCTGCTGTAAATATCTTCTGCCCTGTATTTCTAAGAAGTGTAAAAAAGACATCATTAAAGTCTCCAGTCAATCCACCATAAACATAAACTGCTATAGGAGTTCCTACTAGAGGAGCTGCTACAGATAAAATTACCCCTGTCATAACTGCTATCTTTATACCAAAACCTCTTTTTTTAGCTATATTTCCCACAATCAATCCCACAACTATGTTTACTATAGCAAAGGGAATAATCTTAGGATCTGTTATAGTCCCCTGTAAAACATTGGTAAGCCCTCCTGTTATAGCTCCCCACATAGGCCCAAATACAGCTGCTGTAAAGATAGTTCCAACTGTGTCCATAAATAAAAGCGGTATTGCCAAAGTCTTAGCTAGGGTTCCCAACACTAGGTTTATAGCTATACCCAAGGCTGCAAATACCATAGCTCTTGTATTGTTTCTACTATTCATAATAAGTCCTCCCTTTTAAATTATAACCCTATTATAGGTATAAGCTAATAAATAGTACAATAGTTATATCTTATATATCAGCATAGACCTATACCCTTTATCTATGAAACCTTCCATAAAACTCAAAAAACCATAAAAGATAGGAAGAGGATGGTCTCCCATCCTCTTCCTATCTTTATAAGAGAATCTTCCGTCGGATTCTCTCTTAAATCCCCTACCCCTTATATAGAAAATCATCCCCTATTAGATTTTCCATAGATTTTAGTTTACTTTAAAAGCCTA
>JASLIL010000005.1 GCA_030152145.1 Tissierellales bacterium | reverse complement strand
TTAAAAGGCTTCATAGGGAGTATGGAAAGGAAATAGAGATCTTGGCTGGAAGTGGAGTTAATCTAGATAATCTTGAGACTATATACAGGGAGACTGGTATAAGTCAGTACCATAGTTCCTGTAGAACTTGGAGGGATGAAGTGTTTTCTAGCCATACAGAGGTTAACTACTCCTATGGTGAAAAGGACAAGTATGAGATTGTAGATATGAATAAGGCTATTAATTTTGTTAGTAAAGTTAAAAGAATCAAGGAATAAGAAGCCATAGGGCTTCTTTTTTGTCAAAATCTATAGCTTCTATAGTTGGAAAGTTGAGATCTTGATTGAGGAGGGATATTATGGATTTGAAATTTGTTGGCATAGGTTCAGCCTTTAATACGGATTATGGCAATACAAATGCCTACTTTGAATTTGATGGGGATTTATTTATTATAGATTGTGGGGAAACAGGATTTCCTGCCTTTAGGAGAGCCTTGGATTTTTCCCTATATAAGGAAATATATATACTGATAAGTCACTTTCATGGAGATCATATAGGTGGGCTGGGTACTCTAGTATCCTACTTAAACGTATTTCACTCTAAGAAACCAAGGATTTTTTATCCAGGCCAGGAACTTATTAAGTATTTGGATCTAGTAGGGATTCCTAGAAACTATTATTTTCATATTGATTGGCTACCAGAGGAGATGTCAACTAAAATATTTATAGAGCCTGTACAGCTACCTCATGTAGAGGAAATAATATCCTATGGCTATAGGATTCAGACAAAGAATCTAAGGATTTTCTATAGTGGTGATTCAAGGGCCATACCTAATGCTATTGTAGAAGATTTAAAGAGGGGAAGTTTGGATATTCTATACCAAGACACTTGTAGTAGGCCTCTAGGAGACCCTTATCACTGTAGTTTAGAACTTTTAATAGAGAAGATACCAGAGGAGTTTAGAAGCAAGGTATATTGTATGCATCTAGATAAGGACTTTAGGGAGGACATAAGAAAGGCTGGCTTTAACTATGTAGAAATAGATAAATCTTCTATGGGCTAGGAAGCTATCTAGGGTTCTAGTCTATATTTGGACAAAAAAAAAGCTAAGGACTATCCTTAGCTTTTTTATGGTGCCGAAAGTGGGAATCGAACCCACACGGTATTGCTACCATTGGATTTTGAGTCCAACGCGTCTGCCAATTCCGCCATTCCGGCTGGTCTTCAACAAGATAATATTATCATAAATATAGGGGGAAATCAATAGATATTATAAAGATTATAAAAGTTTACTGACTTCTTTATATAGGGTATACTTTATATAGACGAGATAAGGAGTGATGATTTGGATAGCTTAAAAGATAAGAATCTTATGGTTATTGATGGTAGTAGTTTGGTTTTTAGAGCCTTTTATGCCCTACCACCTTTAACTACTAAGGATGGACTTAATACTAATAGTATATATGGTTTTTTAAATATGATGTATAGATTACAGGAAGACTATGACATAGATTATATTGCAGTAGTTTTTGATAAGAAGGGACCTACCTTTAGACATAAAATATTCAAGGACTACAAGGGCAATAGGGATAAGACTCCTAGCGAACTTTTAGAGCAGATTCCTATTATAAAGGATAGTCTGGCTGCTATGAATATAGAGTTATTAGAGCTTGATGATTATGAGGCAGATGATATAGCAGGAACCCTGGCCAAGCTTGGTGAGGAGAGGGGGATGAAGGTTAGTCTGGTTACGGGAGACAAGGACTATCTTCAACTGGCTAGTAAGGCAACTAGGGTCTTGATTACTAAGCGTGGCATAACAGAGATGAAGGAGTACTATGCTGAAGATTTTACTGAAGAGTTTGGTTTAGAACCAGATCAGCTGGTGGACCTGATTGGACTTATGGGGGATCCTTCAGATAATATACCAGGTGTTCCAGGTATAGGTGAAAAAACTGGTATTAAGCTTTTAAAGGATTTTGGAAGCCTTGAAGGGGTTTATGAGAATTTAGACAAGGTTACTGGTAAAAAAAGATTGGAAAATCTTATAGCCAATGAAGAGGTTGCCTATTTAAGTAAGGACCTGGGCAGAATAAGAAGAGATCTTGAACTGGATCTTTCCATAGAAGATTTAAAGCTTAGGGAGCATGACTACAAGAAACTTCTTGAAATCTATGAGAAGTTGAATTTCAGAAACTTACTTTCCAAGCTACCTGAAGGTTTAGGGGGAAGGACAGAGGACTTTAAGTGTGACTATGAGTTTGCCAGCCTTGATATGGTCGATGGCCTAATAAAGGATATAGAAGACTTGGGAGAATTTAGCTTTAAGTTTCTCTATAATGATGACCGCTATGTGGTTGAGCCTATAATTGGATTGGGTTTAAAAATTGGAGAGAAAGTTTATTATTTTGATGATGGAGAAGTAGATATATCAGAACTTATAGTAAAGATGAAGGATATTTTTGAAAACCCTAGTATAGAAAAGTCATCTCATAGGGTAAAGTCTGAGATATTTGGCTTACTTTGCCATGGAATAGAGCTTAGGTCTGTGGTTTTTGATTCCCAGGTTGCCAAGTATTTAATAGATTCTTCTCAGTCTGACTATGCTATAGCAGAGCTGGCTAGGGAGTATCTTGGCTTAGTTCTGCCTACAGAAGAGGAGCTTTTAGGAAAGGGCAAGAACAAGAAGATCTATGGAGAACTTGATAGGGAGAAGAGAGGATCCTATATAGCCCAGCATCTTTTGGTGGTGGATATGGTTAGGGAGGAAATGTTAAAGAGCATAGGAGATCAGGAGATGGATGACCTTTACTATAGGGTTGAGCTACCTCTTTCAGAAGTTTTGGCCCATATGGAGTATGAGGGGATTAGTGTAGATGCTGCTGTACTTAGGGACCTTGGAGGGGAATTTGATTCTACCTTGGACTTTTTAACTGAAAAGATCTACCTGGCTGCTGGTCAGGAGTTTAATATTAATTCACCAAAGCAGATGGGGGAGATCCTATTTGATGTTTTAGAACTTCCTGTTATAAAGAAGACCAAGACAGGCTATTCTACAGATGCAGAGGTTTTAGGAAAGCTAAAGGGCAGCCATGAGATAATAGACTATATACTGGAGTATAGGCAGATTGCAAAGTTGAAGACTACCTATATTGATGGCTTGCTGGCTTTAATTGATGAGGATGGTAAGATACATTCAACTTTCAATCAAACAGTAGCTTCTACTGGTAGAATAAGTAGTGCAGAACCTAATCTACAAAATATACCTATAAAAACCGAGGAAGGTAGAAAGATTAGAAGGGCCTTTAAGGTAAAGAGTGAGGACTATTTATTTGTGGATGGAGACTATTCCCAGATAGAGCTTAGGGTTTTAGCTCATATATCCCAGGATGAAAAACTTATGGAGGCTTTTTTCCATGATGAGGATGTTCACACAAGGACAGCTGCTCAAGTTTTTAGGGTTGATGAGGATCAGATTACAGCTCTTTTAAGGAATAGGGCCAAGGCTGTTAACTTTGGAATTATATATGGAATTAGTGATTATGGCTTGGCTAGGGATTTAGAGATTCCTAGAAGTGAGGCTAGGGAGTATATAGATAGGTATCTTGAGAACTATAATATGGTTCATGACTACATGGATGATATAGTGGCTAAGGGTAAAAGAGATGGATATGTGGAGACTATATTAAAGAGGAGAAGATATATTCCTGAGTTAGAGTCAAAAAATTTTAATGTTAGAGGATTTGGCGAGAGAATAGCTATGAATACGCCTATTCAAGGTAGTGCAGCGGATATTATAAAACTTGCTATGGTGGAGCTTTATAAAAAACTTAGGGAGGAAGGTCTGGAGTCAAAGCTTATACTTCAGATACATGACGAACTTATAATTGAGACTAAGAAAAGTGAGTTGGATAGGGTTAAGGAGATAATGAGAGATCTTATGGAGAATGCTATAGAGCTAAAAGTTCCTCTTAAGGTTGATATAGTTGTGGGGGATAATTGGTATGACACCATGTAGGATAATAGGAATTACTGGGGGAATTAGTACAGGAAAGTCTACGGTGTCCAGGTTTATTGCTGAAAAATATCCCCTTATAGATGCAGATATAATCGCTAGGGAAGTTGTTAATAGGGGAGAAAAAGGATATAATATGGTGGTAGATGCTTTTGGCCAGGAAATCCTAGATGAGGATTTAAATATTGATAGGGCTAAGCTTTCCACTCTTATCTTCAATGATTCTTCTAAGAGGGAGAGACTAAATAGTATTCTGCATCCTGTTATTTTGACAAGTATGGCTGAAAGACTAGAGTCTTGTGCTGGTGAAAAAGTGGTGTTTTTAGATATTCCCTTACTCTTTGAGTCCAAGGAGGCCCTAAAGTCTTTTGGAATAGTTTTTGATGAAATTTGGTTGGTTTACTGTGATAGGGAGAGTCAACTAAGAAGGCTTATGCTTAGGGATGGAATTTCTTCTGAGGAGGCCAAGAAAAAGATAGGGGCCCAGTTTAACCTGGAGAGAAAAAAGGAACTGTCAGATCTTGTTATAGATAATAGTGGAAGTAAAGAGGAGCTTTTTAGTCAGCTTAGAGGACTTTTGGAAGCTCTATAGTGTGGAGGGGTAGTGTTGAAGTTTAAATTTGGAAGATTAGTGAGTTTAGCTGTTAAACTTCTGGTGTTTTTTACTATTATTTACCTTCTTATTTCAGCCTATAGGGACTATAGGTTTGGTATTCTCTTTAAAAAAGAGATTAAAGAGTATGCGGATGAATATAATATAGATCCACATTTGGTGGCAGCTGTTATAAGTGTTGAGAGCAGTTTTGACGAGAAGGCTAGTTCTCCCAAGGGGGCCAGAGGCCTGATGCAGATTATGCCAGATACAGGTTCTTGGATTGCTTCAAAGTTGGACTTGGAGGACTATGATGACTCTATGCTTTATGATCCTAGTGTAAATATTAGGATGGGAACTTGGCTTTTAAATAGCCTGTCCAAGGAGTTTGATTATGAGCTTGAGACTGTTTTGGCAGCCTATAATGCAGGAAGTGGGACAGTTTCCAAGTGGCTTAAGGACGAGAGTTGCAGTAGGGATGGCAGGACTTTGGATTATATAGCCTACAAGGAAACTGCAGCCTATGTGGATAAGGTTATAAATAAAAGAGATCTTTATAGGAGCAAGTATGAGGATATATTTTCTCCAAAGAACTTGAATAAAGATGGTAACTTTACTATAATAATAAAGAACATAAAAAGAAAAATAAAGGGATTACTAAACTAGTCCCTTTTCTAATATGCAGAACTGGCGGAATTGGCAGACGCGCTATCTTGAGGGGGTAGTAGTTTATGACTGTACGGGTTCGAGTCCCGTGTTCTGCACCATTAACTAAGGATGATTATATGTCGACGATTATTCATATAGATATGGATGCCTTCTATGCATCTGTAGAACAAAAAGACAAGAAAGACTTAAGAGGAAGACCTATAGCAATTGGAGGTAGATCTGATAGAGGTGTTGTGAGCACTGCGTCCTATGAGGCTAGAAAATATGGAGTTAGGTCAGCCATGTCCATTCAAAAGGCAAAGACTCTTTGCCCTAATCTTATTGTGATCCCAGGAAATATGGAAAAATACAAGAGGGTTTCGAGAGAAATCTTCAATATACTAAGGTCCTATTCGGATATTGTAGAGAGGCTCTCTATAGATGAGGCTTTTTTAGATATTACAGGTACGGACTATATAGGTGTTTGTAAAAATATAAAGAAGGATATAAATGAAAGGCTAGGTCTTACTTGTTCTATTGGCATATCCTATAATAAATTCTTAGCCAAGCTGGCTTCAGATATGGAAAAGCCCAATGGCTTGACCTTTATAGGAGAGAAAGAAGCCGTAGAAGTTTTAAAACCTCTTCCCATCAATAAGATTTTAGGAGTTGGTCCTATGATGGAGAGAGAGTTAAATAGGCTGGGTATTTACTATATTGAGGATCTACAGAACTATAATCCTAAAATATTAGTTTCAAAGTTTGGAAAGAAGGGTAAAGACTTATACAAGTATTCTCTTGGTATTGACTCCAGATCCGTGGAGAGAAATGAAGATGCCCAGTCTATAGGTGAAGAGGAGACCTTTCATAGGGATATATCTGATAGGGAGGAGCTTTTACTGAAGCTTAGGGACCAGTCTAAGGATGTGAAGCTAAGGTTAGATGCTGGGGGCCTGATGTTTAGGACTATTACAATTAAACTTAAGTATAGTGACTTCCAGGTGGAAACCAGGGGTGTTACCATGTCCATACCAGCAAACAGTCTGGAGACCATAGAAAAGATGTCAGAGAATATATTGCTTACTAGATTCAGATTAAATAAGAGTGTTAGACTTATAGGAATTACCCTTTCCAATTTTATATATCCAGATGATCCAAAACAATTAACATTAATAAATTAAATAATAATTTCACAGATATAGATGACTTTATTTTAACAAATAATAGAGAAAAACTAGTAGTATATTAGAAGTTTTAAAAAATATACAAAATTACTAGCTTGCATCCATAGGGTAATAAGCTGTTGTAACGCTGTTATTTACTATTGTTAAAAAAAAACCAATAGGGGAAAAACCTATACATGATATAAAAATAATGTTATAATTGAAAAGAACTTAGAAAGATTATGCAAAAATACACGTTTTAGCGAGTTAAGACATTTTATAAATTTAAAATGTCTTTATTTAATAGTAAAGAAGAGGTGTTAATATGGATTCAAAAGTTTTGACCTTTAAAGCAGGTGTTCAGGTTCCCCATCATAAGGAGCTGACTTCAAAACTTGCT